>NZ_CAUSAI010000003.1:0-77279 GCF_963529685.1 uncultured Gemella sp. | reverse complement strand
GTCGTATCGAACGTTTCAACAAAAAATACGGTATCAAGTAAGAAAAATAAAACAGGCATTTCTTTATTGGATTGTCTGTTTTTATTCTATTAGTAATTGTATAATTTAAACCCAAGGGGAATAATAATGTTAGAAAATAGAAAATTCGGTTGGATAGAATGTATCTGTGGTAGTATGTTTTCTGGAAAATCAGAAGAGCTATTAAGACGTATAAAACGAGGAGTAATCGCAAAGCAAAATGTACTTTTATTTAAACCGTCTATAGATAATAGATATGAAGAAAATAAAGTTTCTACACACAATGGAAATAGTTATGAATCTGTTAATATAGATAAAGCAGAAGAAGTTTATGACTATATAAAAGATAAAAAATATGATATTATAGGTATTGATGAGGTACAATTTTTTGATAATAAAATAATTGAAGTAATAAATAAACTTGCAGATGATGGTGTACGTGTTATTGTAGCAGGATTAGATATGGACTTTAAAGCAGAACCATTTTATCCAATGCCAGAAATTATGGCTATTAGCGAAATGGTTACAAAACTTCATGCAGTTTGTAATAAGTGTGGTAAAGAAGCAAGTAGAAGCCAAAGATTGATAAATGGAGAACCAGCTAAGTATGATGATCCAATAGTAGTAATTGGAGCAAGCGAATCGTATGAGGCTAGATGTCGTCATTGTCATGAAATTAAAAGATAAATTAGGAGGAACAAATGGAAATTTTTGGACAACTTGAGATAGTTGAAGAGCGTTATGAAAAGTTAAATGAATTACTTAGCGATCCAGACGTAGTAAGTGATACTAAGAAATTAATGGAATATTCAAAAGAACAACGTTCTATCGAAAAAACAGTATCAGTATTTAGAGAATATAAAGATATAGTTCAACAAATAAAAGATACTAAAGAACTTCTCGAAATTGAAGAAGATAAAGAAATGAAAGAAATGATGCAAGAGGAGATTAAAGAATTAGAACCAACGCTTGCACCTATGGAAGAAGAATTAAAAATCTTATTATTACCAAAAGATCCAAATGATGGTAAAAATGTTGTTGTCGAGGTTCGTGGAGCTGCTGGTGGAGATGAAGCACAATTATTCGCAGGTGACTTATTACGTATGTACACTAGATTTGCTGAATCTCAAGGATGGAAAGTTGACGTACTAGAACGTTCAGAGACTGGAATCGGTGGTATTAAAGAAGCAATTTTTATTGTTTCTGGAGAAGATGTGTATTCTAAGATGAAATTTGAAAGTGGAGCACACCGTGTACAACGTGTTCCAACAACAGAATCAAGTGGACGTATCCACACTTCAACTGCAACAGTAGTAGTATTACCAGAAGCTGAAGAGATTGAAATTGATATTAATGAAAATGATATCCGTGTTGATACATTTGCATCAAGTGGTGCTGGAGGTCAATCGGTTAATACAACTATGTCAGCTGTACGTTTAACTCACATTCCTACAGGAGTTGTAGTATCTATGCAGGATGAACGTTCTCAGATTAAGAATAAAGAAAAAGCTATGAAAGTTTTACGTGCTCGTGTATATGATAAATATCAACAAGAAGAGCAAGCTAAGTTTGATGCTGAACGTAAATCAAAAGTTGGTACTGGGGACCGTTCTGAGCGTATTAGAACTTATAACTATCCTCAAAATCGTGTTACTGACCACAGAATTGGTTTAACTATTCAAAAATTAGACCAAATTATGGAAGGTAAACTTGATGAAGTTCTAGAAGCTCTTCGTATAGCTGAACAAGCCGAAAAAATGGCAGAACTTAATAAAGGTGAAGAACTATAATGAACAGAAGGCAAGCTATAACAAAAGCTTGTCTTCTTTTAAGAAGGCAAGGGAAAGAAGAGAGTCTAGCAAGATTTTTATTAATGTATATGTTAGATGAAAGTCCACAGCTATTCTCAAATAATATTTCAGAGGAATTATTTGGAGAAAATGAAGAAATATATTTTTCTTTAATAGAAAAACATATTAGAGAAGATATGCCATTAAGTCATTTGGTAGGATTTGAGTATTTTTATGATAGAAAATTTAAAGTTACAAAAGATGTCCTATCGCCAAGAATGGAGACTGAAGAGCTTATATATAGGGTAATTGAATATGTAAAAACAACTAAGAAAGATAGTATAAAGATCTTAGATCTTTGTACTGGAAGTGGTATAATAGCTATCACGCTAAAAAAAGAATTAGAACTAAAGTCAGTTGAGCTTATAGCTAGCGATATTAGTGAAGAAGCTTTAGTAGTTGCAAAAGAAAATGCAGAACTAAATAATGCAGATATTAAATTTATACAATCAGATATCTTTAATAATATAGATGAAAAATTTGATATTATTGTTTCTAATCCTCCATATATAGATCGCAAGGATAAAATTACGATGAAAACTAATGTATTGAATTATGATCCTCATTTAGCATTATTTGCAGAAGAAGAGGGGATGTATTTTTATCGGAAAATTGTAGAAGAAGCTAAAAATTATCTAAATGATAGTGGTGTTATATTCTTTGAAATAGGACACGATCAAAGAGAAAAAATTACAAAATTGGCAGATATAAATGATTATCATGTTGAAGTATATAAAGATTTAAATGGTCGAGATAGGATGGCATTTTTAGCAAAAAAATAAAAAAGACGAGAGTTATTTAGAAAATTATCTAAGTTAATAAACTCTCGTCTTTATTTCTATTGTGATAATCTGTTTAAAATCAAAAATTAAAGTTCCCTATAAACTCCTACACATTCTCCAATTATTTCAACATTTCTAGTAACTATTGGTTCGTAATCGGGATTACATGGATAAAGAATTACATTGTCGTTTTTTACGAATATTTTTTTTAGAGATGCTTCATTCCATTCAGTTAAACGAACAGCGGCAATTTTCCCATTTCTAACAGAACTTTGTTGCCTTATAAATACTAAATCTCCATCGAATATTCCAGCTTCTATCATGCTATCACCCTTAACACGTAATGCAAAATCCGCACGCATTCCTTGATCAATAAAAATATGCTCATCATATTCTTCTTCAATATATACACCATCTCCAGCACAGATAGTGCCAAGAATTGGCAGTTTTGATACATCATCAGAAAAATCGAAAGTTTCATCTAATCTATTTTCAGAAGACGTATGTTCCATAATTTCACTTTCTCCAACAAGCCAATCAGGATTAACAGATAAATATTCTGCAATTACAAGCAGTTTATCACGCTTAGGTGTGTACTTACCTTTAGACCAGTCGCTAATAGATGAGGGAGTGATTTTAGTCGAGCGAGCGAGTTCTGCCTGTTTTATATTCTTTTCTTTTAAACATTTTTTAAATCTAATACTAAAAGTTGTAGTCATAATGCTAAATTCCAATCTTTTTTTGTTTATATTTAAATTATAAAGTAAACCGTACATAAAATCAAGAGAATTTAATAAAAAAATTAAGAAATATGAATTTTTCTCTTGATTTTCGGTTTTCCGTATGGTATTATATAAATACAGAAAGAAATTAAGTTTTACGTATAAAAGAAAGAAGGTAATATTATGTTTATATTTTGGATTATTATATTGGTGTTATTAGCAAAAGTTTTTACATTTTTCGAAACGAATCAATTAAAAATTGTAAAAAGAGGTAAATTAAATCGAAAAGTCTATTAGATAGATTTCATAAATTTAAAGTAGTTATTATGAAGAAAGATTATTATTTATTATTATAAGATTAGGTGTATTATATTAATACGGCTAGTCTTATTTGTTTTATTTTAATATTTGTAATTAGATAATTTTGTGAAATGTATTTATATAACGTTTTCAATGATGTAATTATAATAAAAACTATGTACTAATACTAGAAAATATTGTATAATAAAAAATATAATAATAATATTAGGAGGATTTCTTAATGAAATTAGTATTAACTAGACACGGTGAAAGCCAATGGAATCTAGAAAATAGATTTACTGGATGGGTTGATGTAGATATCACTGATAAAGGTAGACAAGAAGCGATTAAAGGTGGACAAACTCTTAAAGAATTAGGTCTTACTTTTGATGTTGCTTATACATCATACCAAAAACGTGCTATCAAAACTTTAAATCTATTCTTAGAAGAATTAGATTTATTATGGATTCCAGTATATAAAAGCTGGAGATTAAATGAAAGACACTACGGTGCTTTACAAGGGTTAAACAAAGCAGAAACTGCTGAAAAATATGGTGATGAACAAGTTCACATCTGGAGAAGAAGTTTTGATGTAGCACCTCCAGCATTAGATAAATCTAGTGATATGTATCCAGGAAACATCGATAGATACAAAGAAATTCCAGAAGGAGAAATTCCAACAGGAGAAAGCTTAAAACTTACTATTGATCGTGTATTACCATACTGGGAAAGCGATATTTCAAAACAAATTAAAGCTGGTAAAAACGTACTTATTTCTGCTCATGGTAACAGTTTAAGAGCGTTAATCAAATACTTATTAAATATCTCAGATGAACAAATCTTAGATCTTAACTTACCAACTGGTACTCCATTAGTATTTGAAATTGACGAGAACTTAAACATTATCTCAGCACCAGAATTATTCTAATAAGTAATGAAAAAGCTGATAATATTACTAACAACCTTGCTTATATTGCAGGGTTGTAGTTCTAAAGGAGATTTCTCTACCGAGCAATTACAAAAACTTACTAATTCTGTGACTTTGAGCCAGCTAGAAAAAACAGAATTTGATAAGAAAGAAAATAAATTAGTTATCTATACAGATGATGAAGTTATAAACAAAGAGGGATTTGATTCAATTTTAAAATCACTTAAATTGAATAGTTTTAATGGGAAAACATTAACTGCTGATAAAATAACTTCAACAGAGTTTAGTGATAAAGACTTTAATATTGTTATTGTTACAAAAAATAATAATAAAGTTACTTTTAGTACTAAAGATAGTGCAAATAAAAACTATAGTATAGAACAAACTAAATACTCAAAAAATTATATGAAAAATAAATTATCTGCTTTTTCTAAAGAGTTAATAAGTTTTGATGAGTTAGCAGGAACTATTGAAACAGATTTAGATAAATCTCGTCCACTAGGTGATAAAGTAGACAAATTTAAAGATGTTACAGATAAAGTAAATGCATCTATATTGACTTTGAAATCATTATCTAAAGATACGGTTGAATATGAAAAACTAGATGAAGTTAAACAAAAAATTACTAGATTAGAAGTTTTAACTAATACTGTAATTACTGCTGTAAATTCATCTGTAGAAGCTAAAAAAGGTTCTGTGATTGCGGGAGCATTTTTAAGTATTAATGATATTGACAAAATCGCACGCGATCTTGCTGCAATGTAATAGTAAAGCCTGAGAATAGAAATAACTCTATTTTTAGGCTTATATTATATTTAAAGAAAATCTGTAGAGAATAAATGTTACATCTTTTAAATTATAACACTGAAAAATAAACATTAAGTAACTAGTAATTGTTATAAAAAATTTTTTAAAATCGCTTGACACACATATATATATATATATATAATGGTATGTATAAATATAATAGTATATATAAATTTAAAAGGAGATATGCAATGAAGAAAAAATTTTTATTAAGTTTTGTTGCGAGTGGTATTTCACTAAGTGGTATGAGTTTTGGTTTAGTTACAAAACATATTGACAACGCTTATGCAGTAGATAGCAAAGAGGAAGCTAAGTATGATAAATTTTTAGGATATGTTACAATGGAAAATCATCAATTTCATTTTATAAGTGGGTCGCCAATACTTAGTTTTGTAGATAGAAATGGGAAAAAAATAGATATTCCTGATTATAAATTTGTAAACGTAAGAGCAAATCATGAAGCTGATCCTACCGGATTTCGCGGGCGTACAAACCCTATAAGAAATTCACTATCTGAGAATGTTTGGACTCATACTCGCACTAATGCTTTCACTGGTGAAACTTCTACTGAGGTAGAACGAGTTCAGGTTTATGTATTTTTCTGGGACGGAAAAGATAACACAAAAGTAATGGGAGATAAGTATTTTGTTAAAAATACTAATGGGGTTTTATCTTATGAACTTGTTAATACAGGGATAGATAGCATAAATAATTTTAGAGGTGCTACTGGTGACCCAATTTATCTTGGACTAAAAGAAAAAATGAAAGTTACACCTACTGCCCCTATTAAACCTAGTGAAAAAGCAAACGCTGGTGCTAACAACAACGCTGGTACAGAAGTAAAACCAAACAATGGTGGTAACGCAAACGCTGGTACTAACAACAACCCTGGTACAGAAGTGAAACCAAACAATGATGGTAACGCAAACGCTGGTACTAACAACAACGCTGGTACTAACAGTAGTAGTGCCGTAGCTCCAGCTCCAACTCCAGTTAAACCAGAAACTAAAGTTTACACTGAAGCTGAAATCGAAGCTCTTCAAAACAAAGCAGCTGACTTAGAAAAAGAAGTTGCTGAGTTAGAAAAATTAATAGCTGAAAATGAAAATAATCCAGATGCAGTTGACTATGTTACTGCAGCTAAAAATAAATTAGAAGATAAAAAAGCTGAACTTGAGAAAAAAGAAGCTGAACTTGAAGAAGCTCTTAAAGGATTAGAACCAAAAGTTGAATCTTCAAATGGTACTGAGGCTCCAATTAACAACGTTCCTGAATTAGGTAATGTTGATAAATTAAAAATTGAAGCTGAGATTGAACAACTTAAGGAACAAATCAAAGATGGTGAAGAAAATGGTGCTGAACCTTACTATATTGAAGGATTAAAAGCTAGATTAGCTGACCTTGAAGAAGCTCTTGAAATTTTAGCTGCTAACAAACCTGCTGTTAACGAAGTTCCTGAATTTGATTTATCAAAACTTCCTCAACCAGCTCCAGGTGCTGCTGGACCTGACTTCAGTCAAAGACCTCAAGGTGACGGAAATAGCTTTGGACCAAAAACTGAAGCTAAAGAAGAAGCTAAAGCTGAAACTAAAGAAGGTACATTACCAAACACAGGTATGACTACTTCTAGCACTGTAGCATTAGGATTAAGCTTAATCGCTTTAGTAGGTCTTGCTGTAAGACGTAAATTAAACAACTAATCGTTAATTAGTGTATAGAAACATTAAAGAGTATGGATTTTTTCCATACTCTTTTTTGTTGTATAATAAATTCGGGGTATGGAAAAAATTCCGGCCTCGGATTTAGTATACAACTTTTTTCCGTTAGTCTGACCTTTTGATGAACTTAATTTTTAGATTTTTAATTCTTTAAAAATTTGAGAACTATAGAGAGAGTTAGAAGAATAAATCACAATATTATTCTGATAAGATTTTGGGAGTGACTCAAAAATCGTGATTTTAGTGAATTTAGCTATCAATAAACCACTGCGTCTATGAATTATCATATACACTTTTTTAAAATTTAGGATTTTTGAGTCAGCCCCCTTTTTAATGTTTATTAAAGGAAATCAGTAGGTTTAATATCTTCCATACCTATCATTGGATCGATAGTATTAATGTTTTGATAGTCTAGTATATATGTCTTTAATTCATTGTTTATATCAATATTATTAATTTCCTCTTCTTTGTCTGTTGTAAAGAACCATTCTAAAGCAGTTTGTCTGTTAACTACATTTGTTGGTTCGATAGATTTGTAAAATACATTTGAGTTACCGCAAAGAATCAATTTTTTCTTAGCACGAGTTATAGCGGTATACGTTAGATTTTTATTTAACATGAAATTATAATTATCGATAAAAGGAATTATAACATTTTCAAACTCAGATCCTTGAGCTTTATGAATCGAACAAGCATATGAGAGTGTTATTTGATTAAGTTCTTGTTTTTCATAAGTAACATAATTATCGTCATAATCAATAACTATTTTAACTTTATTTCCTTCTTTGTATATTTCTTGAATATAACCAATATCGCCATTGAATATATTATCTTCAGGTCTATTTACAAGTTGCATAACCCTATCATTAATTTTATAAATTAGTTCTCCATATTCAATTTGTTCATCATTATCATTGAATCTTGATTGAATAGCTGTATTTATCTCATTTATACCACTGGTACCTTTATAAATAGGGGCAAGTATTTGAATATTTTCTTTGCTTGTAGTCTTAATCAAATCATCATAAACAGCAGAAATAACATTTATCATTTCGTTTTTATTTGCTGAAATAAACTCTTTATCATCAAAATTTTCTAGTATATCAAATGGAATATTATTTTTTATAGAATGTGAGATATTAATAATACTAGAGTGTTCACTTTGTCTAAATATTTTATTTAATTTTACCGTAGAAATAGCATTGGAATTTATTAAGTCATTCAAAACATTACCAGGTGCAATTGATGGAAGTTGATCGTTATCTCCAACTAAAATTATTTTGGAATCTTTATGGATTATCTTCAATAGGTTGTACATTAAGAAGACATCAATCATACTTGATTCATCAATAATTACTAATTCTGATTTTATACTTTTGTCACTGACAAATTCTTCCATATTTTCATCTTCTGTACTCCATCCAATTGCTTTATGTATAGTTGAAGCATAAAAGCCAGTACTTTCTGACATTCGTTTTGCAGCCTTACCAGTAGGAGCGCATAGTGTAATAATATTTCTAGTTTCATCGAGTAAGTCGTGGATGCTATAATTTTTAATCTTTTGAAATATTTTAATTACTGCTAGAATAATAGTTGTTTTACCAGTTCCAGGTCCTCCTGTTAAAATAGCAAAGTTATTTAGAATACAGTTTTTAATTGCGGCAATTTGTACGATATCGTATTCTATTTCTAATTCTTCTTCAATTTCAGTAATATATTTGTCTAATAATTCATCGCTGATATCAACACTATTTTCTTGTTGTAATCTACGTTTTATATCACTGTAAATAGAATATTCTGAGTAATAAATTTCTGGTAAAAATACTCTATCTTCGATTTCAATTAATTTTCCAGTATCTAAAGCGAAGGTATATGCATTTAGGATATCTTGCTTATCAACGGCTGTATTTCTTGAAGAATAAAGCACGTTAAAAGTATTGTATAAAAGATTATTTTTTGAAATGTAGGTATTCCCAGTAGAGAAACAAAATGAATTAATCGTATATATAAAACCATAAAGAATTCGATTTCGATCGTTCACTGCAATTTCGTTAATTTCAGCAATCTTATCAACTGTTTTGAAATTAATTCCTTTTATATCTTTTATTAGTGCGTAGGGATTTTCTGTAATTGTGCGTAATGTGTTATGTTTATAAAAATTATAAATTTTTAATATCAGATTATTACTTAAGTTATATTCATTTAGCTTTAATATAATATCTTGTGTTTGTTTGTTGGCAACTATAGTAGCGTAGATAGTATCTTTACGTTGAGTTGGTATACCTTTAATTTTAAATAAGGCATCTTTATCTTCGTATATTTTATCTAATGCATCTACGCCTAAACTGTCTACTATTAGTTCAGCGGTTTTTCTACCTACACCTTGAAAAATTGAACTAGATAAGTATGAAACAATAGCTTCTTTATCTTTTTCAATAACTGGTTCGACTACGATAGCCGAAAGTTGAATTCCATATTTTCTATGTTGTACGATTTCTCCTTTAAAAGAATATAAATCATCTTCTACAAATTCAAAATCATTAAATGTACCAACGACGCTCAAATAGTCCCCTTCAGCAAAATCATATTTATCATTTAAAAAAATTGATAGAATATAATAATTATTCTCTTTATTATGGAAAATAATCTTGTTTAAATATCCTTCTACTGTTTGCATATAAATCTCCTACAAATTTCTTCCTATGAACAATGATAATATATAATAATGAAAATGTCTAGTGAGGATAATAAAAATAATTGTAGATAAAGGGTCTGACCCAAAAGTCCTAAATTTTAACAAGGTTTATATAAAAATTCATATACGCAGTGGTTTATTGATATTTAAATTCACTTTATAAAAGATTTTTAGATATCTAACAAACTGTGTGGGATGACTAGACAAAATCTTGTTTCTAGAAAGAGCGATTTTTGAGTCACTCCCAGCTACATTTTATAGAAAAAGAAAAAATATTACAGGAAATGAATATGTTATTTTAGTTACAAAATAAGTTTCGTTATGGCAATTTTTTTTATAAAGTGTTATAATAAAATGATAATAAAAAAAGGAGGTTTAATCTGTGGTTACAGTTAAAAATGTATATAACCATCTTAATAAATTAGCTGATGTTAAGCTGGCTGAAAAATGGGACAATGTTGGCTTAATGTTAGGAGATTATAATAATGAGGTAAATGAAGTATTAGTTTGCTTAGATGTAACTACTAAGGTTGTTGAAGAAGCAATAGCTAACAATATTGACTTAATAGTATCGCATCATCCACTGATTTTTAAACCTCTAAAGTCGCTTGATTTCACAGAAGATTTTAAATCTAATATTATTAGAGATCTAATTAAAAATGATATTGCGGTAATTTCATTCCATACTAATTTAGATTCAGCAACTCTTGGACTTAATGATCATTTAGCTAAATTACTTAACTTAAAGGATATTAATGTACTGTTTGAACATAATTTAGATAATACTGCCGGTTTAGGAAGAATTGGAAAGTTAGAAAAAACGCTAGTTTTTAGTGACTTCATTAAATATGTAAAAGAAAAATATTCGTTAGAAACAGTCTCGGCTGTAATTGGTGAAGAGAAAGAAATAAGTACAGTTGCACTATTAGGTGGAAGCGGCGCAGATTTTCTTTATACTTTACCTGAAGAGGTAGATGTTTACTTAACAGGTGACGTAGGATATCATGCAGCTTTAGATGCTATTGAAATGAAAAAGAATATAATAGATATTGGACATTATGCAGAAAGTTTAGTAAAAGATTTATTGTTAAATTATATTACTGAATTGGATGTGAAGGTAAAAAAATCAGATGTAGAAGCATCACCGTTTAAAATAATATAAGGATATAGGAGGTTCCTTTAGTAACCCAAATTTATATCATAAGGAGGTACATAAGTATGGCAAAAGCAACACCAACAATGGAAGATTACATTGAAGTAATATATTCTTTAGTAAAAAATAAAGGTTACGCTAGAAGTGCGGATATTGCAGAAAAACTTGAAGTTTATCCTTCTACAGTAACTAAAATGTTAAAAAAACTTGATGTTGAAGGATATATAGTTTATGAGAAGTATAGAGGTATTGCCCTAACTGAACAAGGTGAAAAAATGGGAGAATACGCACTTACTAGACATGAGTTATTAGAAGATTTTCTAAGATTAATAGGCGTAGATGAAGATAAAGTATATGATGAAGTTGAAGGTATTGAACACCACTTTGGACGAAGTTCATTAGAAAAAATTAAAGACTTAATGAAATACTTAAAAGACAATAATTATAAAGCGTAAAGGAGAATTATAGTGGTAGATAAAGAATATTTAAAATTATGTCAAAATATTTTGGATAATGGTATTTCTAAGGAAGATAGGACAGGAGTTGGTACTAAAAGTATTTTTGGTTATCAGATGAAGTTTGATCTTTCAAAAGGTTTTCCGTTATTAACGACTAAAAAAGTAAATTTTAATTTAGTATGGTCTGAATTACTTTGGTTTATAAAAGGTGATACAAATATTAAGTTTTTACTTCAAAATAAAAATAACATTTGGAATGAATGGGCATTTAAAAAATGGATAGAAAGTGATGAATATACCGGTCCTGATATGACAGATTTCGGGCATCGCACATTAGTAGATGAGGAATTTTCTAAACTTTATAAAGAACAAATGAACTTATTTAAAGAAAAGATTCTTTCAGATGAGGATTTTTCTAGCAAATATGGTGATTTAGGTAATGTTTATGGAAAACAATGGCGTGATTTTAATGGTATTGATCAATTAAAAAATGTTGTGGAACAAATCAAAAAAAATCCATCATCGCGTCGCTTAATAGTTTCGTCTTGGAATCCTGCTGAAGTTGATTCAATGGCGTTACCACCTTGTCATTCATTATTCCAATTCTATGTTAATGATGGTAAATTAAGTTGCCAATTATATCAAAGAAGCGGTGATGTATTCTTAGGAGTGCCTTTCAATATCGCCTCTTATGCATTATTAACAATATTAATCGCTAAAGAGTGTAATCTAGAGATAGGAGAATTTGTACATACCCTTGGGGATGCTCATATTTATAGTAATCATTTTGAACAAGTAAAAGAGCAGATGTCTAGAGAGCCGTTTGCATTACCTACTTTAAAAATTAATGATTTTGATAGTATATTTGATCTTCAAATAGGTGATGTAGAACTTGTAAATTATGAAAGTCATCCATTTATAAAAGCCCCAATCGCAGTATAGGAGGAACGCTATGTTATCGCTAATTGTTGCATATGATAAAAATAAATCTATTGGTCAGGAAAACACTATTCCATGGCGAATAAAAAAGGATATGTTAAGAGTTAAAGAACTTACAACTAATCAAACTATTATCATGGGGCGCAAAACACTAGACAGTATAGGGCGCGCCTTACCAAATAGAATTAACAGGGTACTAACCAGAGATAAGAGTTCTTTAAGTCATTATAAAAATATCGAAGTTTATTCTGATGATACAATATTAGAAAATATAGAAACAGACAAAGTATTTATTTTTGGTGGTGGAGCTATATATAATATGTATATTGATAAATGCGATGAAATGTTTATTACTGAAGTTGATACTATAGTAGAAGCTGATACGAAGTTTCCTGATTTTGACTTAAATGAATGGGAATTAGTTAGTAGACAAGAATTTTCAAAAGATGAAGAAAATGAATTTGACTTTGCATTTATACATTATAAGAGAAAGAGGGGAGAGTAAATGGTAGAAAAAGTAAAAATTGTAATCGATTCATCTAGTGATTTAACTTTTGATGAAATAAAAAAATATGATGTTGATATTATTCCGCTTACTATTAATGTGGATGGTATTGAATATGATTATCGTACAATAAGTAATGATGAGTATATTGAAAAAATGCGCACCGCAACTTCATATTCAACAAGCCAACCAGCTATTGGTAAATTTATTGAAGTATTTGAAAAGTGGACTAGTGAGGGATATAAAGTTATTGTCTTAACATTATCGTCTGCTTTAAGTGGAACTTATAATACGGCTGTGACCGCAAGTTCAGAGTTTGATGGAGTGTATGTAGTGGATACTAAAACTACTACACGAGGTATGGTTTTTATTTTAAAAGAATGTTTAAAACAACTTGAAGGTAATGTAGACTTAGAAACTATTGTTGCTAATTTAAGAGAAAAGACTAAAAATATTTTAACTTATGTTACAATCGATAAACTTGACAATTTAGTAAAAGGTGGTAGACTAAGTAAGTCACAAGCTTTAATTGGAGGTTTATTAAATATTAAGGTTTTAACTCAATTAAAAGAAACTGAGTTAGTTGCTTTAGATAAGGTTCGTGGTAAAAAGAAACTTATTAAGACTTTAATTAACCACATAGAAGAAGATAAAAATGATAGAACAATAAAAAGTATAAGTTTACCAAATTCAATTGCTGATGAATATATTACAATAATAAAATCAGAGTTAAAAGAAGCGTTTGATTATGAAGTTAGTGAAGATGAAATATTCACAACAACACCAATTATTTCAACGCATACAGGTGAAAATGCAGTAGGTATCTTAGTAGAGTTAGTATAATCGGAGGTAAAGATTATGACAAATTTCGATGAAACAAGATTATTTGATAGCAATTTATATGATAAAAATGATATTCATAATATATTGAAGAATGTAGTAGAAACAATAAAAAGCCGAGGATATGACCCAATCAATCAACTTATGGGTTATATTAAAACGGCAGACCCAGTATATATTCCTCGTGATAATCATGCTAGGGAGCAAATCAGACTTGTGGAAATGGATGATATATTAGAATATTTACTATACTTTTTTATACAGGAGTCATAGATGTTAGAAAAAAGAATTATGGGGCTAGATTATGGATCGAAAACCATAGGTGTAGCCGTTAGTGATCTATTAGGTTTTACTGCTCAAGGTATTGAAACAATTAATATCAATGAGCAGGTAAAAGATTTCAAGATTAAAAGAATAAAAGAGCTTGTATTGGAGCATAATGTAGGAACTATTGTTGTAGGTCTTCCTAAAAACATGGACAATTCTGTAGGATTTAGAGGAGAGGCGACACTATATTTTGTAGAAGTATTAAAAAAGAAAATAAAAAATGTCGAAATTATTCTACAAGATGAGCGATTGACAACGATGGGTGCTGAAAGAGTACTTCTTGAAGCTAATGTTTCAAGAAAAAAAAGAAAAAATGTTATTGATAAAATGGCTGCTGTATTAATATTGCAGACATATTTAGATAAATTAAATTAATATAAAATCTCAGGAGGATAATAAAATGCAAGAGAAAGATTTAAAAAACATTAGTATTGATAATACTGAAGAGGTATATACACTTAGTACTTTAGAAGGTGAAGAAAAAGAGTATCGTAAAATATTAGAATTTACGAACCCTACAAATGGTAATTTATACTATATCTTCGCTGAAGAGGAAACTATTGATGAAGAAGAAATCAGTATCTTCCCTATGGTATGTGTAGAAGATGGTGATGAAATGAGATTTGAACCAGTTGAAACAGATGAAGAATATGATATGATTTCAGAAGTACTAGATACTTTTTATTACGACGAGAGTGAATAAAAGATGAGAGAAGATAAAATAAGAAGAAGTAGAGAACTTAGGCAAAAAAATAGAAGAAAAAAATCTATTATTCCTATGTTATTAACTATCATCGTTGTTTTAGGTATTGTTGTTTTATCAGGATTCTATTACATGACAACTCCAGTAGATAAAAGCAACAATAAAGATGTTACTGTTGAAATAAAAGAAAATTACGGTAGCGCTAAAATTGCTCAAGAATTAAAGGCAAAAGGTCTAATACGCAATGAAGAAGTATTTAAATTGTACGCTAGATTATCACCTAATACTTCATTTTATGTAGGTAAATTTAATTTGAAACAAAGTATGAATTTATCGCAGATTATACAAGAATTGGGAACAAAAGATAAAGCAACGTCAAGAAATAGTTTTGCTTTGATAGAAGGTGACAGCATATTAAAAATTGCTAAAAATCTTGAAAAAACAAATCTAAGTTCAGAAGAATTTTTGGCTAAGGTTAATGATGCGGAATTTATAAAAAAACTTCAAAAACAATTTCCAGAGCTTATAACAGATGAAGTTTACGGAAAAGATATTAAATATGCGTTAGAGGGATATTTATATCCAGCAATTTATAATCTTACTGATGATGAGACTGTCGAGGGATTAATTACTAAGATGGTTAAATTAACAAATGACAAAGTAGTTCCTTTGTACAAAAAGAATAGTCGTTTATGGAAAATTAGTGGACAAGAGAAACAAATTTCTATTCATGATTATATGACAATGGCAAGTATACTTGAAAAAGAATCTACCAAGTCTGATGAAAACAAACTTATTGCGAGTGTATTTCTAAATAGGTTGGCTCAAGGTATGAAATTACAAACTGATCCTTCGGCTAACTATGCGGCTGATAAACTTACTGGTGCGCCAACACAAGCAGAATTAAGTTTAAATTCTCCATATAATACGTATGTGGTGGTAGGATTACCTCCAGGACCTATTTCGTCTATTGGATCTGTTTCTTATGAAGCACTAAATAATGCCGAAAATACAGATTATTTATATTTCCTACACGCTACTAAAGGTGGTAAGGCGTACTTTTCTAAAACATATGACGAACATGAAAAATTAGCTAAGGAACATATTGAAGGATATATTCCTTCAGGAAGTTAATAAAATATTAATGAGCGGTGCTGACTCAACAAAATCGATTTCTATGAAATTGAGATTTTAGAGTCACTCCCGCTCTTTTTATATTTAAAATGGTACTATTGATAAAAAATAAAGAATAAGGTAAAATTAATTGTAAGATAAAAACTTAGGAGAAATTATGCAACAGTATTTTTTAAATGAAGAGTTAAATGTTGAATCAACATATGAATTATCAAAAGAAGATAGTAATCATATTGTAAGAATTATGAGAAAACAAAATAATGATAAAGTGTATGTTGTATTTAAAAATGAAATTAAATATATTTGTACAATTATAGATAATAATGTAGATAAGGTATTAGTTGTTCCATACGAGCAGGTAAGCGGTAGTAATGAGCTTCCAACAAAAATCACAGTAGCTATACCGCCATTAAAAAATGATAAGATAGAATACTTAATTCAAAAACTAACAGAACTTGGAATAAGTAATATAGTTCTATTTAATTCAGAAAGAAACATTGCTAAAATCAAGAAGGATAAAGTAGATTCTAAACTTAATAGATGGTCAAAAATTATTAAAGAAGCCTCAGAACAATCAAAACGAAATCTTATACCAGATATTACATATGTTGATAGTTTAAGAGATTTAGTGAATTTTGCTGAGAAATATGATCATAAAGTGGTGGCTTATGAAAAAGAATCAGTAAATGAAGATAATATTAATCTTAGAAATCTATTAAATTCGGAGTTAAATAATAAAGATGTAATAGCAGTTTTTGGAAGTGAAGGTGGTCTATCAGAAAATGAGATTAATATTTTAACTGAGAATAAATTTAGTGTGATAGGATTAGGTAAAAGAATATTAAGAGCTGAAACAGCTCCGCTATATTTTGTTAGTTGTGTAGCTTATTTTAGCGAATTTAAGTAAAGGAGTCTAGACTATGAGTGTAGAATTGAATTTAACTGCAAAAGAAATATATGAAAAAGAATTTAAAAAAAGTAGAGTTAAAGGATATAGTGAAGAAGATGTAAATGATTATTTGGATTTAATAATTGAAGACTATATGAAATTAGATAAACTTTTAACTCGCTTAAAAGAATTAGAAATTGAAAATCAAAATCTAAAAATTAAAATAGATGCTTTAAAAAATACAAATCGCGAAGAAAGACCTGTGCAAGTTACTAATTTAGATATTTTAAAAAGATTATCTAAACTTGAAACGGCTGTATTTGGCTCGAACGGAGTAGATTATGATTTGTAAAATATTAATCTATTAAAAAGGAGATAATAATGAATGTATTATTAATTGTATCTGGAGGAATTGCTGCATATAAAGCAATAGACTTATCTAGTTCTCTTGTGAAAAAAGGTTACAATGTAAAAGTTATTTTAACAAAAAATGCTGAGAATTTTGTAACTCACTTACCTTTTCAGACTTTAACAAAAAATAAAGTATATACTAGTACGTTTGATGAATTAGATGAAAAAGAAATACAACACATAGATTTGACTAAATGGGCTGATAAAATAATCGTTGCTCCTGCTACAGCAAATATAATTTCAAAATTTTCTAGTGGGATTGCTGATGATTTAGCTACTTCATTAATGCTTGCTGTTAGAGATTTTAAAAAAGTATATATAGTACCTGCTATGAATACTGCTATGTATAATAATCCTATTATTAAAGAGAATATAAGGAAACTAGAGAGTTTTGGTTTTAATTTTGTTGAACCGGATAGTGGTTTATTAGCGTGCGGTGATATAGGTGAGGGGAAATTTCCAAGTATTGAAAAAATTGAAAAAACAGTGTTCTCTTCAGAAAGAGTTGATTTAAAAGGTAAGAAGGTACTAGTTACTGCTGGACCAACTAAGGAATTTATAGACCCATTTAGATGTTTAACAAATCCATCTTCAGGAAAGATGGGTATCGCTATTGCCAATGAATTTGCAAGACGCGGAGCTAGTGTTATTCTAGTAACAAGCGTTGAAAGTAATAATATTAATGAAAATATAAATGTTATAAAAATAATTAGCACTAGTGATATGTTTGAAGCGGTGAGAAATAATTATAAAGATTGTGATTATATAGTGAAAGCTGCAGCAGTTTCAGATTATACCCCTGTTGAAGTATTTGATAAAAAAGTTAAGAAACAAGATGGCTTTTTATCAATAGAATTTAAAAGAACACAAGATATACTCAAATATGTTGGAGAAAATAAATCTAAGAATCAAAAAGTAATAGGTTTTGCTGCTGAAACTAATAATTTGATTGATTATGCAAAAGAAAAAATTATTAAAAAGAACCTTGATTATATAGTTGCTAATGATATTTCACAAAATGATATAGGCTTTGGTAGTGATAATAATGAAGTCTATATAATAGACAAGTTTGATAAGATAACTAAGATTGATAAAAATAGTAAAGATAATGTAGCAAGAGCAATAGTAAATGAAGTGACAAAGTAACATTTATTGATTTATGTAATTAATTGAAAGTGAGGTGAGATTATGTATGCTGAAGTAATAATTGATGTAAACAATCATAATGTTAATCAAAGCTATTATTATTTAATTCCAAGAGAGTTGCAAGATAGAGATTTAGAAGGGTATAGAGTAGAAGTACCTTTTGGTTCAAGAGTAATTCAAGGGTATATAGTAGCTGTTAAAAAAGGTAAATTAGAGGCTAGAGAGGTTAAGGATTTTAAGTATATAAAGAAAATTAAAGATGATTTTCCAATTTTAACTAAAGAAATGATACTATTGTCTAAAGTAATGACTGACGAATTGTTTTGTACTAGAATTCAAGCAATTGAAACATTAATCCCCACTAGTTTAAAGAATAAATATGTTGAGTATTATGAACTAATAGATGCAAATACCACTTTACTTTTAGATTATGCTAAACATTTTAATAGTGAAAATTTAATTGAAAAGAAAAAATTTGAAAAGTTGTTTACTATTGATCAAATTGGTTATTTAATCTCACTCAAAGCTATAAGACTTATAAGTAAAATTAAAGAAGTAAATAATGTTGAAGTAGAGGAATACATTAAAATTAATGAGTATAACAATGAAAAACTTACAAAAAAACAATTAGAACTAGTTAACTATTTACTTAAGAATAATAAAATTAAGAAATCTAAGATAAAGGATATTCTGAATATAGGAAGTTCTGTTGTAAAAAAATTACTCGAATTAAATATATTAAAGGTTGTAGAAGAGGAAGTTGTTAAGAATATTAATACAGATATTATTCAAAATGATACTACTCTTAGTAAATATCAACAAGTTATTTATGATAAAGTAAGTGAAAACTTTGATAAATCAAAATTTAATGAATATCTTCTTCATGGTGTTACTGGATCGGGTAAAACGGAAATATACATTAAACTTGTCGAAACAGTAATTAAAAATGGAAAAGATGCCATAGTCCTAGTACCTGAAATTATTTTAACACCACAGATTGAGAAAAAATTTAGAAAAGTCTTCAATGATAATATAGCTGTTATTCATTCTAGATTAAATTCTAGAGAAAAGTATACTGAGTGGAAAAAAATAAGAGATGGAAAAGTTAAAATATGCTTAGGAACTAGATCGGCAATTTTCGCTCCTTTTCGTAATTTAGGTATTGTTATTATTGATGAAGAGCATGAAAATAGTTATAAACAAACAGACTCACCTAGATATGATGCTAAAGATATTGCTAAAAAACGTGGATTTTATAATAAATGTACAGTATTATATGCAAGTGCAACACCTTCTGTAGATTTGTATTATAATTTTGAAAATAATAATCCTAATAATTTATTAAAATTATCGCATAGATTCAATAATAAATTACCAAAAATTAGTGTTGTTCACATTGATGATAAAGAAGACGTTATTGCAACTGAATTATTAATTAGAATTAAAGAAAAAATAGAAAAAAATGAACAAGTCTTATTATTAATGAACAAACGGGGTTATACTAATTTTATTCGTTGTTTTTCTTGTGGGCATTTATACAAGTGTGAAAATTGTGATATAAGTTTAAACTATCATAAACATGATAACTCATTACGTTGTCATTTTTGTGGGTATCAAAAAAAAATCACAAGTATTTCTAAATGCTGTGAATACCCTGAATTAGTATCTGGTAATTATGGTATTCAACGTGTAGAAGAGTTTTTATATCAAAATATTCCAGGTATTAGAATAACAAGGATGGATTCTGATACAACAAGCAAAAAAGGTGCGTACGAAAAACTCTTAACTGATTTTAAAAATCATAAATCTGATATTTTATTAGGTACTCAAATGATTTCAAAAGGTTTAGATTTTCCAAACATTACTTTAGTAGGGGTATTATCAATTGATAGTATGATTGCATTACCTAGTTTTAAAGCTAATGAAAAACTATTCCAATTATTAGTTCAAACTGCAGGAAGAGCAGGACGTAGTAAGAAAGAAGGAGAAGTTGTTTTTCAAACAAACATCGCAAGTAATATAATAGATTATGCAATTGAACATAGTTATGAAAAGTTTTATAAGTACGAATTAAATCGTCGAAAACTAATTGATTATCCCCCGTTTTGTAAAATATCATTTATAACAATCAAAGGTTATGAAGAGAAAAAAACAGAACAAGTCGCTAAGATGATATATAGTTTTATTAATGGGAAGCAGAAAGGTTTATCTATACTAGGGCCAAACAAGAGTTTGTTTTATAAGATAAATAAAGAATATAAATTTAATATTGCGATTAGATATAAGGATGAAAATTATAAACAATTATATCCAATTTTAAAATATATAAATGATTATTTTGCTGAAAGTTTTTCGAGAGAAAAAATATCGATAACAATAGATAATGCAGCCTTAGATTATATGTAAATTTTCAAATTTAATTGTACGGATATTTCATTAAAAAAGAATATTATGTACTAATGAAATCAACTTACTAGTATAGCTATGTGAGTTGATTTTATTTTTGAAAAAAGCGATAAAAATTTGAAAAAAACGCGATTTTATCGTATAATAAAGAGATGTAGAATTATACTTAAATGACTGGAGGAAGATTGTGGAAATAGAACAAGTTATAAAAATTTCACAACTCTATGATTTTTACTCTGAATTACTAAGTGATAAACAAAAGCAATATTTAGATGATTATTATTTCAATGATCTATCACTTACAGAGATTTCTGAGAATTATAATATATCAAAACAAGCTGTATCAAATAATATTAAGAGAACGATAGTAGAATTAGAGCAGTTTGAAGAAAAGTTAAATTTAATAAAATTAAACAATCAAAGATTGTTTTTACTTAATGAAATAAAAAAATCAACCGTAGATACAGAAGTATTAACGTATGTTGAGGAATTGATAAAACTAGAAAATTAGGAGAGCTTGTATGGCATTTGAGAATTTATCGGAAAGATTACAAAATACAATAGCTAAACTTACTGGGAAAGGTAAAGTCTCTGAAGCAGATGTTAAAGAGATGATGCGTGAGGTTAGATTAGCTTTATTAGAAGCGGACGTTAACTTTAAAGTAGTAAAAGAATTCGTAAAGAAAATTAGCGAAAGAGCTGTTGGAACTGAAGTTATGAAATCATTAACTCCAGCACAACAAATAGTAAAAATTGTTAATGAAGAACTTGTTGAATTACTGGGTGGTTCTAATGTTGAATTAAATCAAGGCGGTAAAATTACAACTGTGATGATGGTTGGTCTTCAAGGGGCTGGTAAAACTACTACTGCAGGGAAACTAGCGTTAAAAGTGAAAAAAACTATGAAGAAAAAACCGCTTCTTATTGCTGCAGACGTATATAGACCAGCTGCGGTTCAACAATTAAAAACATTAGGGAAGCAGCTTGATATTGAAGTTTTTTATGTTGATAAAGATCCAGTGGATATTGTTAAAGATGGGTTAGAATTTGCAAAAGAAAATTATTTTAACTATGTAATTATTGATACTGCAGGGCGTCTTCACATTGATGAATTATTAATGGATGAGTTGAAAAATATTAAAGCTGCTACAACGCCAGATGAAATTTTACTTGTTGTTGATGCAATGATAGGACAAGAAGCGGTTAATATTGCTACATCATTTGACGAACAACTTGATATAACAGGATTAGTACTTACTAAATTAGACGGAGACACACGTGGTGGGGCTGCATTATCTATTAAATCTATCACAGGAAAACCTATTAAATTAGTGGGTATGGGTGAAAAAATGAATGACTTAGAGTTGTTCCACCCTGAACGTATGGCATCTCGTATCTTAGGTATGGGTGATGTACTTACACTAATTGAAAAAGCTCAAGCGTCAATAGATGAAGATGAAGCAAAAAAAATGCAAGAAAAAATTCTAAATCAAAGTTTTACTTTTGAGGATTTTCTGACTCAGTTAGAACAAGTAAAAAAACTAGGAAGTCTTAAAGATATACTTGGGATGATTCCAGGTATGGGTAAACTTAAAAATATGAATTTAGATGCAGTTGACGAAAGACAATTTGTCTATATTGAGGCAATTATTAAATCGATGACTATTGAAGAAAGACAAAATCCTGATATTATTAGTGTTCCACGTAGAAAACGTATTGCCCAAGGTAGTGGACGTCCTATAAATGAAGTTCATAAACTTATTAAACAGTTTGAGGAAATGAGAAAAATGATGAAGCAATTTGGTGGGCTTATGAATGACAAATCTAAGAGAAAGGGTCTAGGAAGAATGTTTGGCGGCAAACTTCCGTTCTAGAATATTTTATGAATAATATAGTTTTATTCCAACCAGAAATCCCGGCTAATACTGGAAATATTGCTCGTACGTGCGTGGGAACTAATACAAGATTACACTTAATAAGACCATTGGGTTTTTCAATTGATGATAAGCATGTTAAAAGAGCCGGTTTAGATTATTGGGATAATTTAGATTTAGTTGTGTGGGATA
Organism: uncultured Gemella sp.; assembly: GCF_963529685.1. GTDB lineage: Bacteria > Bacillota > Bacilli > Staphylococcales > Gemellaceae > Gemella. Next base: position 54,482 of record NZ_CAUSAI010000003.1, on the reverse strand, counting down.
GTTTTGATGAATTTTTGGAAGCTACAAATGATAAGAATTATTTTTTAATCACTAAATTTGGTTCAAAAAATTACTGTGATTTTGATTTTTCAAATGAAAATAATGAAGATATTTACTTTATTTTTGGAAGAGAAACAAAAGGACTACCCAAAGATTTTAGAGAAAAATATAGTGAACAAGCATTACGTATTCCAATGAGTGAAAATGTTCGTTCATTAAACTTGTCGAATACTGCTGCTTTAGTAATTTATGAAGCATTAAGACAACAAAATTTTAATAAATTACAGTAATATGCGGATTATTTTGGGTTATCCCCAAAAATATATTAAGAACATATAGATACCGTGATTTATTGATATCTAATTTTTTCAAAAAAAGGTTTTTAGATATCTAATAAATTTTCTGAGGTGTGACTCGACATCGATTTCTTCGAAAACACGATATATAAGTCACTACCTATTTACAAGAATATAAAAGGAGATAAACATGACATTTGTTGATATTATAGATGATAATAACTTAGTTGAAGACAGTACTAAAGAGATGTTACTAAAATTATTGGAATGTGCTGCCGAGTATGAAAATGTTGATACTGAAATTACTGAGATGTCATTGTCTTTTGTAAGTAAAGATGAAATACAAGAAATTAATCGTGATTATAGAGGAAAAGATGTTCCTACTGATGTTATTTCTTTTGCATTAAACGATGAAGTCGAAGATGAAATTGATATTATTGGTCTTGAAGATGAAATTAATTCAATTGGAGATGTAATTATCTGTGTTGACATTGCACATGAACAGGCTAAAGAGTATGAACATAGTTTCGATAGAGAAATAGGTTTTCTTGCTGTCCATGGATTTCTACACCTATTAGGATATGATCACATGACTGAAGAAGATGAAAAAGAAATGTTTGCTAAACAAGATGAAATCTTAGAGAAATTTGGTTTAAGGAGATAAGCATGTTTGAAGAACAAATTAAAACGGGTTTTGTCACAATTATAGGTAGACCTAATGCCGGTAAATCAACGCTATTAAACAACATATTACAACAAAAAATTGCAATTATGTCTGATAAACCACAAACTACTAGAAATATTATTAATGGTGTTTATACAGACAATGATTCTCAAATCGTATTTATAGATACACCTGGTATTCATAAACCAAAACATAGACTAGGTGACTATATGATGAAACTTGCTAGTAGTGCAATACAGGAGTCAGAGATAGTATATCTAATCATTAATGCTAGTGAAAAATTTGGACCTGGAGATCAACATCTGATTAATATTGTTAAAGAGTTAAAAGTTCCAACGTTTCTATTGATTAATAAAATCGATTTAATTTCACCTGAACAATTAATTCAAATAATTGAATTTTACAAAGATTTGTATGACTTTGTGGAAATAGTTCCGATTTCTGCGCTTAAATCAATAAATGTTGATAATCTATTAAATACAACTAAAAAATACTTACAACCAAGTTATAAAATGTATCCTGATGACGTGATAACTGATTCACCTGAATATTTTGTAATTTCGGAATTTATACGAGAAAAAGTATTACAATTAACAGAACAAGAAATTCCACATTCAATTGCCGTTGTTATTGATAGAATTGAAAAACAACCAGGCAAAAAGAAAAATATCATCGCTACTATTGTTGTTGAAAGAAAATCACAAAAAGGTATGATTATTGGTAAACAAGGTAAAATGATTAAAGAAATAGGCTCAAGAGCAAGAAAAGATATTGAAGTTCTTCTTGGGGAAAAAGTATTTTTAGAACTTTGGGTCAAAGTGATTGATAATTGGAGATCAAAACCAAATCAAATTCGTGATTTAGGTTATAGGGATGATATCTTTGACTAATAGAAACTACGTAACAGGAATTATAATAAAAAAAATAAGATATAAAGATTATCATGAAATACTACATGTATTGACAAAACATGGAAATATAGAGAGTTTCTTTTATGAGAATGTACATAAAAGTAAAAAGAAAATAAAAGTTAGCACACCTTATGAAGTATCAATAAATTTCTTTCCTACAAATGGTATGAATAAAATAACAAATTTAGAAATTGAAAATACATATACTAATATAGTTTATGATATTTTGAAAAATAGTTATGTATCGAATATGTTAGAGTATGTTAACTTAATTAATGATAGTTCTATTAATATGTATAAGTTACTAAAACTATGTTTAGAAAAAATAGAAGATGATATTTCGGAAAAGCTAGTTTTAAATTATTATTTATGTCAAATATTAAAAGAACAAGGATTCATGTTTAAATATCAAAAAACAGAGTATAGTTATATTGGTTATAGTTTTTTTAAGAGTAGTTTTGTGGATAAATTTAACATAGATCAAAGTGTATATGGATTAAATGATTCTTTAGTAAAACTGACATATTATATGACTGTTAAAAATATAAACTTTTTAGAAGGTTTAGAAATTGATAATAAAGATTTACTTCGCCTATTTTCTTTCTTAAATATTTTATTTAAAGAATTCATAGGAATAGAAACTAAATCTTATACTAAAATATTAGAACTTGAAGAAATGCTTAGTTCTAATTAAGAAAGAGGCTTTATATGAATAATGCAATAGGAGTATTTGATAGTGGAGTAGGTGGTTTAACAGTTGCTCGTGAAATTATGAGACAATTACCTAACGAAACTATTTATTATTTCGGAGATGTTAAAAACTGTCCATATGGAGATAAAAATAAGGAAGAGATAATAGTAAATACGGATAGAGCAGTGAAATTCTTGATAAATAAAGGTGTTAAGATGATAGTCCTAGCGTGTAATACAGCCACAGCCGCTGCGTTAGAATATTTACAAGGTAAATATGATGTACCAATAATAGGAGTTGTTCAACCAGGTGCAAGACGTGCTATTCAAGCAACAGAAAATAAAAAAGTACTTGTTTTAGGAACTAAATTTACAGCAAATTCAAAAGTTTATGATCTAGAAATAGAAAACATAAATTCTGATATTATTGTCTTTGATAAAGCTTGTCCAATGTTTGTCCCATTTATAGAGACAGAAGGTAATCTTGATAAAGAGGCAACACGACGAATGATTAAAGAAACATTAGAAAATACGAATACTTTAGGTGTTGATACTGTAGTTTTAGGCTGTACACACTATCCTATATTAAAAAAAGATATTGAAGAATACTATGGAAATAACATTAAGGTTATATCTTCTGGTAGAGAAGCAGCGCGAGAAGTAAGTACAGTATTAGGATATGCAAAACTTCATCAGAAGAAGTTTAATAAAAAAGATCATAAATTTTTCATCTCACAACATAGTGATAATTTTAATAATATTGCTTCTAAGTGGTTAAATAAAGAAATCAATGCAGAAGTTATTGAAATATAGGAGAAAATAAATGAAAGAACTAATATTAGCATCTAATAATGCTCATAAAGTTGAAGAAATTAAAAGTATTTTAGATGATTATAAAATTTTAACGCTTAAAGATATCGGCTATTATGAAGATATAATTGAAGATGGTACTACATTTGAGGAAAATGCTTTAATAAAAGCAAGAACAATTGCAGAATACTCTGGTAAAGCTGCAATTGCTGATGATAGTGGACTGAGTGTAGCTCTTTTAGATGGCAGACCGGGTGTTTATTCTGCAAGATATTCCAAAGAACAAACTGATGAAAAAAATATTGAAAAAGTTTTATTGGAACTAAATGGTGAGAAGTCTGAGGCTAAATTCGTTTCTGTAATAGCTCTTGTTAGACCAGACGGTAGTGAAATAACTTTTAGAGGTGAATGTCACGGTGAAATAATATTTGAAAAAAGAGGAAATAATGGATTCGGTTATGATCCTATCTTTTATGTACCAAGTTTAGAAAAAACTTTTGCTGAATTAACTCCAGAACAAAAAAATAGCATTAGCCATAGGAAAGAGTCTTTAGAAAAATTTTCAAAGTATTTGAAAGAAGAAAATTATGAAAACTAAAATAATTCGAGAAGATTGTATTGCATGCGGTAATTGTAATGCGATATGTCCAGATGTCTATGATTATGATGAGGATGGAATTGCTTATTGTATTGTAGATAATAATGAAATGAAAGATGAAATTTTAGAAAAGTATTATAGTTTAGTTCTCGAAGCACAAGAAAACTGTCCTACAGAGGCAGTTTATGTAGAAGAAGACTAGAAAGGAGAGAAGGTTGAGCAATAAAAAATCAAAAAGCACTAAAAAAACTACAAAAAATAAAAAAAGTAATAAAGACATTAGTAAGAAGTCTCCATCAAAAAAATCTTCAAAAAATAATGTAATTCCTATATTTACTAAGGAAACATATAGAGGCTTATATTTTGTAATTTCTGTTCTTATAGTAATATTATCTATTTTACAAATGGGCTTTATTGGAAAATTTTTTGATTCACTATTTAAATATTTATTTGGTAGTTTTAGCTATATTCTTTATATAATTATAATAGCAACTCCGATATATTATATTATTAATAAAAAGTTAAAAAGTCCTATTGTTGTTAGTATTTTATTGATACTTATAGACTTCTTATTTCAATTAACTTTTGTAAGTAGTAATAGTTTTATAACTTTTAATGATATATATACTAATAGTATTTCTAGATATGGCGGAGGAATAGTAGCCTATTATCCGGTGAAACTTTTAATTTATTTATTATCATATTATGGATCGTTACTTGTTATTATTTCAGCGATAATAACTATGATTTTCTTATACTTCAATATAAATCATAGAACATTTGTTTTAAAACTGAAGTATTATATTGTTAATGCTTTTGATAAAAATGAATATGTAGAAGATACAACAGAGTATTATGAAGACGATATTACCTATGATGAATATTCTACTGTAGATATTGAACAAGAAAATTCAAATGAGAAAAGATATAATAATATTAAAGACAAAGATTTAGTAGTTGATATTAGAGAATTTAAAGAAGACGAAGTAAATGATGATGAGCAATTCATCCAAAAATCTACAAGAAAACAAAAGAAATCTAGAGTAAATAATAGTGAAATTGAAGAAGTTGTAAATGATTTAAAATCAGAAGAATCTTATGATAATTACCAACTTCCACCGGTTACATTGCTAAATAATCCAGTGAAAAAACAAACTATTACAAAAGGCGATGTAGTTAAGAAATCAAAAATCCTTCAAAGTACTTTTAATAACTTTGGTATAGAAGTCAAGATTGTTAAGGCGATTGTAGGACCATCAATTACTCAATTCCAAATATTACCAACTCCTGGAACAAAGGTAAGTAAAATTGTAAATTTAAGTAATGATATTGCATTGAATTTAGCAGCTAAAGATGTACGTATAGAAGCTCCGATACCAGGTAAGTCATTAATTGGTATTGAAATTCCTAATACTGTTAATGAATTAGTTACAATGAAAGAAGTATTTGTAAATGATGAAGATAATTCTCCTTTATCTGTCACATTAGGTAAGGATGTATCAGGAGAATCAATATTTACAAGAATCGATAAAACACCACATTTACTAATAGCTGGATCTACAGGAAGTGGTAAATCTGTGTGTGTAAATACTATTATTACTAGTATTTTATTAAAAAATAAACCAGATAAAGTTAAATTAATTATGATTGATCCAAAAATGGTAGAATTATCTATTTATGATGGTATACCACATCTTCTTACTTCGGTAGTTACAGATCCAATAAAAGCGGCAGATGTACTTCATAAAGTAGTGTTAGAGATGGAAAATAGGTATAGAGAGTTTGCTAGAGCTCGTGTTAGAAATATGGAAGGTTATAACAAAATTGCAGCAAAAGATTCTGATTATAAAGAACTGCCGTACATAGTTGTTATAATTGATGAGTTAGCTGATTTAATGATGGTATCATCTAAAGAAGTTGAAGAATCAATTGCTCGTATAGCACAAAAAGCTCGTGCAGCAGGAATACATATGATTATAGCCACACAAAGACCATCAGTAGATGTAATAACAGGAGTAATTAAAACCAATATTCCATCAAGAATAGCATTTGCTGTAAGTTCAAGTATTGACTCAAGAACAATATTAGATAAATCAGGTGCGGAAACATTATTAGGAAAAGGGGATATGCTTTATTTATCTGCTGATTCAAGTAAACCGGTACGTATTCAAGGTGCGTTCCTTTCAGATGAGGAAGTAGAAAAAGTTGTTGATTATGTTAAAAACCAATCAGAAGCACAATATGATCCGAATATGACTCCAAGTGAAGTAAGTTCACAAGGAGGAGTTTCATCAGATGATGAAGTAGATCCAATATATAAAGAAGTATTATTATTTATTGCAAAAACTCAAAAAGCATCCGCCTCTTTATTGCAAAGAAGATTTAAGATAGGGTATAATAGAGCTGCACGAATAATAGATATGTTAGAAGAAGATGGCTATATCGGACCAGTTGATGGAAGTAAACCTAGAAAAGTATTTCTAGAAAAAGAATTCGCAGAAGATTATGAATAAAATATTAAAGTTTGTGTAGCAGATTATAAATATAATAAGATTTTGAAAAATAATAAAAAAAGATTTAAACACTTATATGTTTACGTAAAATAATTTATGTAAACATAAATAAAAATATTTTTTATGAAAGAGGTAAATAAATTGAAAAAGAATAAAAAATTATTAAGTGCACTACTATCAGTAGTTTTAATTGCAGTTGCTGGTTTATCAGCATATGCATACCAAAAATATCAAATTTCACCAAATAAATTTATAATGAATAAGAGTAAATCGAAATTTGAAAAAGTTATTAGTGAAGCTAAAAGTAAGTTTGATAAAGAAAATGATTTTAATAAAAAACTAAATGTACTTAAAGAATTACAAGGTTATAAAGATGAAATTGCAGCTGAAAATAAAGATAAAGTAAGAAATGATTTTGAAAAGACAGTTAAAGAAATGCGAGAAAAACTTAGTAATGATTTGAAAGATAAAATTAATAAGTTAACATTAAATGATACAGATAAAAAAGATAATGAAAAAGTTGAGAAAGCTAAAAAAGAATTATCTGATTTACAATCTTTAATCAATGAAAATAAAAATGTATTATTTGAAAAACAAAGAGATTTAAATGAGATTTTAGAATTATTAACAAAAGCTTTAACTAATGTTGGAAGTCAAGTTTCTCAAGAAACTAAGCAGAATATTAATCGTGCTAGAACTGATAATAATGCACCAGTTGCTAATGCAAATAACAACAATAGTAATTCTAATGCTACAAATAGTAATAGACGAGATAATGCAAATACTAATACTAATAGCAATAATAGTAATTCTAATTCTAATAACAGTAATACGAATACTAATACGAATACAAGTAATACGAATACGAATAGTAACTCAAATCCAGCACCAACCCCTGCGCCAGCAGAAACACCAGCTACACCGGCAAATCCAACGCCAACCCCTGCGCCAGCAGAAACACCAGCTGCACCAGCACCTGCCCCAGCAGCAGAAACACCAAATCCTACTGCAACTCCTGCCCCAGCAGCAACGCCTAATCCAACAGGCGCATAATTAAAAAGATAAATTCACAAAATTTAAAATACAGAGCGGACGCAAAAGTCCTGAATTTTAAAAAAGTATATATGATAACTCATGGACGCAGTGGCTTATTGATATCTAAATACTCTTTATAAAAGCTTTTTAGATATCTAATAAACTTTTGCGGGAGTGACTCAAAAATCGTGATTTCGAAGAAATCGATTTTGTCTAGTCACTCCCGTATTTTTTATTGTAGCTTATTGTAGAATATGATATAATTATAAGTGAATTAATTTTATATTTATGTAAGAAGGGTAAGTAATAATAATGAATCTACCAAATAAAATAACTTTATTTAGAACAATATTAATACCTGTATTTATAATCTTTTTACTTGTAGACATGGGAGGAAGTATTTCTATTTTTGGAGGAAGAGAAATAACTATAAATATTTTCATAGCTGCTTTAATATTTATCTTTGCTTCATTGACTGATTTTATAGATGGATATTTGGCAAGAAAGTATAATTTAGTAACTAATATGGGGAAATTCTTAGATCCTTTGGCCGATAAACTTTTAGTAGGAAGTGCCTTCATAGTTATGGTTGAATTAGGTTTAATGCATAGCTGGATGGTAGTTGTTGTAATTGCAAGAGAATTTGCTGTTACAGGTCTTAGGTTACTTGCAGTTGAAAGAGGAGAAGTGATACCTGCCGGTATTTTAGGAAAACTTAAAACTATTAGCCAACTTATTGCTATTATCTTGATATTATTAGGAAATCCTATATTTAACACAATTGGTTTCCAATTAGACTATATACTATTATGGATTTCAGTGATTCTAACAATTCTATCAGGTATAGAGTACTTTAAGAATTCATTACATGTATTTAAATAATGTTATTGCTAGGATTTATCCTATCCTAGCAATTTTATTTTTTGAGAGGTGTTTTGTAAATGGATAATATATTAAAAGATGAGGATTTTAAAAGAAAATTCCCTATAAAACTTGTTAAACATAATAGCGAATGGACAAACTTGTATGAAGATGAAAAGACAAATTTACTGGATAAACTAAATAAATACAATATAAGTTTATATCACATAGGTAGTACAGCTATTCCAAATATATATTCAAAGGACATAATAGATATAATTTTAGAAATAAATGAAAGTAATGATTTTGATAGTATAATGGATATTTTGAATGTAGAATGGGAACTACGTTGGAAAGAAGACGATAGAGCTTTTCTAGTCAAAGGATATGGGATTGATGGTTTTCAAGATAAAGTCTACCATCTTCATGTAAGAAGAAAAGGTGATATTGAGGAAGTTAAGTTTAGAGATATTTTAATAAAAAATCCAAAAATAGCAAAACAATATGAAAGATTAAAATTAGATTTAGAACTAACATACAGGTACGATAGAGAGGGATATACTGCTGGTAAAACGAAATTTATAAGAAATACTATAGAAAAATATAGTTTACATAATTAAATATATGTAAACTATATTTTTATTTTACTTTATTACTAATCATCAAGTTTATTAATATTTTGCTTAATAATCTTTTTTGATTCATTAATGTATAGCATTGATGTATCACTGTTAGAATGTCCCATTTGCGTCATAATTATTGGTATATTACCATTTGTTTTAAGAGCTAATTTTGTCCCGTAACTGTGTCTTAATTTGTGTGGTGACATTGGAACATTAAATGCATCTGTATATTTCATTACCAATTTCTGAATGGCTCTTATCGACAGTCCCGTTTTGTTTTTACTAATAAATACGTAATCTTCTCTATTAAGTGTAAAAGGTAGGGAAGTAATGTATTCATTAAGTCTATCAAGAGCAGATTTAGTAATTATGACTGTATCAACTTTATTCCCTTTTCTAACTACATTAATTTCACTATTTAAAAAATCTATGTCTTTTATTTTTAAATTAGCAAGTTCGTTGACACGGATACCGCTTTTTAGAAATAGAGTTAATATAGCTAAATCTCTTGCTTTATCTCGAAGAAAAAATGATTTTCCATGATTAGATAATGTTTGTTCATATTCAAATTCAACATACTGTAAAAATTCTTCATCTTGCGAATCTAGGAATATCTTTTCTGATATTTTCTTTGATCTTGAAGATAATGTTTCTTTAACACGATTAATAGGTATTTTAAGCATTACATTTCGTTCAAAATAAGCACGTCCTTGCTCGGTTTCACTTGTTACAGTAAGAAACTTGTAGAGTGATCTCATAGCAGCTTTATAGTTATTTATAGTAGTTTGACTACGGTATTTACCATTAACTTGCTCACGAGATAGACTCTTGAAATAACTTTCCATTTCTTTTTTAGAAATATTTTCAAGAGTAGAAAGGCTGACATCTTTAATAAGTTCAGCATCAGATATAGTTTCTCTGATAGTCCAATTTAAAAAGTTCTTATAGGTTTCTAAATATCTATGCAAAGTTAATGGAGATAAATTGTCATAATATGTGTCAATAAAATCTTCTATGTAGTCAGGAAATTCTGGAAGTATTTTGTTAATTTTTTGTTTATAATAATCACGTTGATTCATTGGTATTACTACATTCTCCTTGAATTTATAAATTATACATATAATATGTATTATACGAACAAATATATTATATCATATTTATATACTTCTTTCAATATCATTAACCCCCCTTGTATATTTAAAAGAGAAATTATTTTTATCTGAAATGTACTATTCTATTTTAGTGCAATATTTTATTTATATTTTTTATCCTAATTTTAGAAATTTAGAATTCTTTTATGATTTTATACTTTTTCAAAAATCTGACCTATTTAAACGTCGTATGAGCCTTCTAAAATTTAAAATAATATAATTACTCCAAAAACTTATTTTAATGCTCAGAATTGATTTAAATGGCTATTTATATAAAATTTAGTATATTTAGCTGATTTTGAAGTTTTTTTCTATTATTTTAATGAATATAATGTAAAAAGCTACCTAAGTTTCCTTAGATAGCTTAAAGTTTATCGCTTAATTATACACGCTCAACTTTTCCAGATTTTAAAGCTCTAGCAGAAACCCAAACTTTTTTAGGTTGTCCGTCTACTAAAATTGTTACTTTTTGTAGATTAGCTTTGAATTTTCTTTTATTTGCGTTCATCGCGTGTGAACGAGTATTTCCTGAACGAGCTTTACGTCCAGTTACGTAACAAACTTTTGCCATGAATTAATCCTCCTTTTGGAAATAGTTTATTCATAACATTTACTACATACACAAGTAATAATATAACATAACTAAATATAAATAGCAAGCGAAAAACACTAATTATTTAAAAAATATTTATGTAAGCGACGTTATTATTAAAATTATAACAAAAGCAATAAGTGCTGAAACTGTTGTTCCTAGTGTCCATGTCTTAAATGTCGTTTTAAAATCCAGATTTAAGTACTGTTTAAACAACCAAAACCCAGGATCATTTACATGTGAGCAAAACATACTTCCAGCAGTGATACTTAGCATTATAAATACCGGTGAATAACTAATGGTTGGAACAAGTGGCTCTACTATGGCAAGTGTTGTTATAGCGGCGATAGTTGCACTACCAAGTGATATTCTAAGTATTGCTGCTACTATAAAACTTATCACTATTGGAGATAGATTCAAACCATTTGTTAAACTAACAATTTCATCTGTAACCTTTGAGTCTACTAGGACTTGTTTAAGACCTCCAGCAGCTCCATTAATTAAAAGAACAACAGCAATTGTCTTAATTGATTGACTTAACAATGGAACAACACTACTAGCTCTTAGGCTTTTAACTTGCATTAATTTAATTATAGCAATTAATAAACTTATTATTAATGCAGTAACCGGATTACTTATAATTGATAATATTCCTTTAATATTTGTTGGTAAATTTGGAATACCTAAAAAAATTGTAGGAATTGTAATTAGTATAACAGGTAGCAGCATTAATAGTATTGCAAAGGATGAACTCATAATCTGATTTTCAATTTTAAGCACATTTATAGTGTTAGTTGAATTTTTTGTGATAGGTATTGTTTTAACTAGTTTTGAATTAGTTAATAATAGACCACCAATTATTGCTGTAGGAATTGCAACTATTAATCCATAGAAAAATACTTCTGCCATATTAAGATGAAATGTCTTAGTTATGATACTAGGACTTGGATGTGGTGGAAATAACGCATGAATAGTTAAGACACCGATACTTGCTGGTAATGCCAAGTAAATTTTATCAATTTTAAGCTCCTTTGCTACAGCTAATATAATAGGTATAACCAATATAAAAGCAACATCGAAAAATAAAGAAAAACTAATACACATTCCAGCAATAAGTAACCCTAATTGTATTCTTTTGATTCCAAATGTACTTATCATCTTTTTAGCTGTTATTTCAACAGCACCCAATTCTTCTAATATTCGACCGAACATTGCTCCCAATCCTAAAATCAAAGAAAGATGTCCTAGTAGTGATCCGGTCCCCTTCTCTATAGAATCGATTAAAGTATTAGGGGAAAGTCCTAAAAATAAACCTAGAATAATTGCAACTATTAATATTGATAAGAATGGCTCAAAATGCAACTTTGTAATAAGAAATATCAGAGCACTAATACCAATAAAAACTAATAACAATTTATAAGAGTAAAATCCTAAAAAAACTGCTAAAGAACAATAGACAACTAATCCTAAGCTAATTAATAATTTATCTAATTTCATTATATTCTCCTTAATTTTTTCACTAGGTAATTATATCATTATTAGCCAACTTAAGTAAAGATATACAACTTTTAATATATTTAGAAATTAATGTTTAAGCAATTCTGAAATTTTTTCAAATGTTCTAGCATTCCTTATAGTAATAGATTTATAAAAACTCTCTTTCATAAGTAATTTATGATATGAAGTTGATAAATAGTTTTTCTCATTGTATTTATCCCAAAAGACAGCTCTTTTTCCAAAGTGAACCATTTCGTCGTTTAATGGCATCATCTTTATTCGCTCTTTCATTACAGAATAATTAACTGCATCACTATAAAAAAGAACATCTCTTCTAAAAAGTTCCTCTGACCACCATTCAGGTAAATTAGATATCTCGTCCAAATATTCTTCTTGTGTCAGTATTACTTTATTTATAGAAAAAGGGAAAGTCTCTAACATATGTGATATCTTTTCTCTAACAGTTTCTTTATTATCATTAGCATCAAATATTATATTGCCGCTGTTAATATAAGTAATAACATTTTCGTATCCTAAACGTGAAATCAAATCTTTCAATTCAGCCATGGATACTTTATTCTTCCCACCAACATTTATTCCACGAAGTAAAAGTAAGTATCTCATATATATTCTCCTTTAAAAGAAAACTCCCTATCATCGAAATAATAGAGAGTTTTATAATTTTTCTTAAATTACGCTCTTGATACGTAAGAACCTTCAGCTGTATTAATAACTAATACGTCTCCTTCTTTAACGAATAGAGGTACTTGTAAAGTGTATCCAGTTTCTACTGTTGCAGCTTTAGTAGCTCCTTGTGCAGTATCACCTTTAACACCAGGTTCTGTTTCAGTTACAGTAAGTTCTACTGTTGTTGGTAAGTCAATACCTAAGATTTCATCACCAAACATTAAGATTGAAACTTCCATGTTTTCTTTTAAGAAGTTTAATTCATATTTTAATTGTGCTTCAGGCACTTCGATTTGCTCGTAAGTAGCGTTATCCATGAATACATATGCTTCACCAGTTGAGTAAAGGTATGACATTTTTTGGTTATTGATTTGTGCTTTTGCTACTTTTTCACCAGCTCTGAAAGTTTTATCGTTTACTGCTCCAGTACGCATATTTCTTAATTTAGAACGTACGAAAGCAGCTCCTTTACCAGGTTTAACATGTTGGAATTCCATTACTTTCCAAATGTTTCCGTCAACTTCGATAGTAACTCCAGTTTTAAAATCATTAACTGATATCATTATTGTATTTCTCCTTTAAATTGTATTAATAATATTATAAATAAATTTTTTTTTAAAATCAAGGTATAAACTAATAATTTTAGTGTAAATTATAGTAAAAGAAACATTAATACCTATCATAGTTTACATAATGTTATTTACGTAAACTATGATTATTTATTTTTCTTTTACAGCTTCTACCATGTAGATTCTATTACCTTTTTTAATAAACTTATCTTCATACTCAGTATGAACGTTCTCTTCTTCATAGACGCTATTAGTTAAATCTAAAGAAAGTCTATTAAAAGTAAATCCGTATTTAGCATAGCTCATTAAACTGTATTCGAATAAACCTTGGTTATCAGTTTTTTGAACTATTGTTTTATTTCCATTTAAGATAGTTTCATAACGAGCTAAGAACGTATGGAATGTTAAGCGTCTTTTCTCATGTCTTGTTTTAGGCCATGGATCAGAAAAGTTTAGATATAATTGATCAACTTCACCTTCAGCAAAATACTCTAGTAGATCTTCAGCATTTCCTGAGATTAACTTTAAATTCTCTCTATGAGTTTCTTCAACTTTATCTAATAGAAATGTTAAGACAGTTGGTTGTGCCTCCATAGCTATAAAATTAATGTCTGGGTGTCTTTCAGCAAGTGTATGAATAAACTTACCTTTTCCACTCCCTATTTCTAGATGAATTGGATTTTCATTTCCAAATACTTCTTTCCATTTTCCCTTATTATCCTTAGGTTGTAAAAATACAACTGGACTATTTTCTAGACGCTCTCTAGCATCTGCTCTATTTCGAACTCTCATTCATGCACCTTTCTATTTTAATTCTATCGTTTTATTGAATAATTGCTTGTTTTCTAATACTTTTTCTTTTGAACCTAGTACACAAGTATATGCTTTAGATTTCATATTTTCAAATTCTGTTGCTAATTTTCGTAAATCTTCTACTGTTGTATTTTTTATCTCATTTACAAGTTTATCATAAACTTCAAATGGAGAATTAGTGATGTATTTGTTTAAAGAATATGCAGCTTGCGCACTTTGTGACATCAATACATCCAACGAATTCAAAGTACCGATTATATACTTGTTAAGATCTTTAGAATCAGCTTCTACATTAGCTACGAACTTATCAACATTATAGTAAATATCCAATGTTTCAGTTAAGTTTGGATCACGGTATGACCATAAATTAAAATCTCCAAAAGTATTAAAAATCACACCAGAACCATAGGCACCGTTTTTCACACGCACATTATTCCATAAATAATCTAGGCTTAGAATATGACGTAAGACTAGATGTGTACCAGTGTAATCATTTATATTGTACCCGACTCCAACATATTGAACTAATGAATCAAAGTAAAAGCCTTCAGAATAACCTTGATCTTCTAATTTAATTTCAAATCCTTTTTGTTTATCTAATTTACTAGGATATTTAATTAAACATGAAGATATATTTTCTTTGAAATTAGTGTATTCTTCTGTATTACCAACAAAGTTAACTAATACTCTTTCTTGGTTAAATATTAATTTTACAACATTATATAGTTGTTCTTTAATTTTGTCGCTATTTTGTTCATAATTATTTACTAATTCACTTATAAACACATAAAAATCATATTCACCGTGATACGAAGCTAATTTGCTTTGAGGATTGTAATATCCACTAATACGGCGTGAGACAAACGCATGTCCCGAATTTTTAAATTTATTTTCTAACATAAGTTTAATTTCTAGAAGAACATTGTACAGCGCTTCTTTGTCCTCAAAATCAGCGTTAATTGTAGCTTCTTCAAGAATATTAGCCAATTCTCTTACTTTCTCTACTAAGTTCTTGGCACTGATTATAAATTTCACTTCACATTCTTCACTTTTATGTTTTCTAAAGACATCAACATAAGAACTTAATCCACCAAGATTAGCTCCAATCTCTTTAATAATTTCTGCTTCTGATTTATTCTTAGTATTAAAGTTAAATAACAAGTAAGATAAAACTGAAGCATATTGAAGCTGTTCAATTTCAAAATCACTTATATCGAATAGTAATTTAGAATATGAAATACCATTAGTTACAGTATTAAAATGAGAAAACTTAATTTCTTTATAATTTTCAAAGAAAGTTTCTTCGAATGGATTTTTTAATTCGACTTCTTTAGCATCAACACATTTAATTTTTTCCAAATCTTCTTTCTTATCTGTACTACTCTGCCATTCTTGTAAAGACTTAGTACTTTTTACTATGTTTTCTAATTCGCTTACAGATAAAGCAGATTTATATTTAACTAAATCCTTCTCTTTATTTTCTTTTTCTAATGTCGGAATTAAGTGTAATACAGCCTGTTTACTATTTTCAACAAGAAACTGTCTAGCAAAAGCTTCATATTGTTTATTAGCACAATTTTCTTGTAAGTGTGAGATTACATTATCTAAATCAAAGGCATCGAATATATTATTTTCACTATATAACCATGTTCTTAATAGTCTAATAGCATATGATACACCTTTTGGTGAAGATGTTTTATTGACTTCCTCTTTAATAGAAAAATTCTTTTTATTAATTGAGGCTTGTACTTGCTCATAATCAAATCCTTTGTTAATAATACCTTGTAATAATTCTTTATATTCAGTATCAAGACTTTTTAACTTATCATCACTTACATACTTGAAAATAATTGAATAGACTGCTTCTTTTCTATCTTTTTGAATATAGCTATATACATCTTCACAAATATTATTATCAATGAAATACTTTCTAAATTCAGTATTACTACTTCCAAGAAGAATATCATCTATAATATCTATATTCTCAATTTTACTAAATTCATTGCTATTCCCAAGAATATAATTATATGCAACATACGCTCTATTCTTAGTATCTTCATTGAAATATGTATGTTTGACGATCTCTGATGAGAATTTTTCTTGTCGAACTAATTGGTAGTTGCTGTAATCTTTATATTCATAGTTATTTAGATAACTATCTATATGATTTAAATATTCTTCGATGTTTAAATCACCATATAAAAAGATATAGCTGTTGCTTGGGTGATAATTGTAATTATAAGTTTCCAAAAACTCTTCATGAGTAATTGAAGGTATAGCTTCTGGTTTCCCTCCAGAAGAATATTTATATGGTGTGTCACTAAATAAATGTTCACTTACATACTGATCTAGTACTTCATCAACCGATGAATAAGCACCTTTCATTTCATTGTAAACAACACCTTTATATATAAGTTCATCATCTATATCTTCAAGGTGATAGTGCCATCCTTCTTGAGCTAATATATTTGAATTGATTTTTAAGTTTGGATTAAATACTGCATCTAAGTATATATCCATCAAAATTTCTAAATCTTTCTCATTTTTAGACGATACTGGATACATAGTTTTATCAGGAAATGTCATTGCATTTAAAAATGTATTAAAAGAACCTTTAAGTAGTTCTACAAAAGGTTCTTTTACTGGATATTTCGCTGAACCACATAAAACAGAATGTTCTAAAACATGAAAAATACCATTATCATTATAAGGAATAGTTTTAAAACTAATGCTGAAACTTTTATTTATATCATCGTTTTGAAAGAATACTAATCTAGCACGAGTTTTAGTATGCTCATAAAGATAAGCAGTTGTATTTATATTTTTTAGATATTTCTTTTCTATAAGTTCAAATGTCATATTATTTAATTACTCATAGTAGATTACATTTTAAGTAATGTAAGAACATCATAACCTTGTAGTTTGTCTATTCCGTTTAGACCATCTAACTCGATTAAGAACGCAATACCTACTACGATTCCTCCTAATTCTTCTACTAATTTAATAGTTGCTTCAATTGTTCCGCCAGTAGCTAATAAATCATCAGTAATTAAAACACGTTGACCTGGTTTAATCGCATCTTTGTGCATTGTTAGAGTGTTGCTACCATATTCTAAATCATATTGGTAAGAAATAACTTCACGAGGCAATTTATTAGGTTTTCTAACTGGTACAAAACCAATTCCTAGTGAATAAGATACAGGGCATCCGATAATGAAACCACGAGCCTCTGGTCCTACTACTACATCAACTTTTTTCTCTTTTGCATAGTTAACGATTTGATCAGTAGCATATTTATATGCTTCGCCATCCACCATTAAAGTTGTAATATCCTTAAAACTGATTCCTTCTTTTGGCCAATTTTCTACGATTGAAATGTATTTTTCTAAATTCATTTATTTTTCTTTTCTCCTAAATGTTTTCTTAACTCAATCATTATACTATAAAATGCCAAAATTAGCAATTTTTATCACTAATATTCTTTTATTTTTACAGTGTAATATTGTTAACTTTAAAGAATGTGTGATAGAATATCTTATATAAACAAAAAAGGAGTAATAGAAATGAAATTTACTTTTACAAATGAAGCTATTAATTATGTTTTAAATGAACTAAATGGAATGAATCAAGACTCATATAACATTATAATTGATTATGTTGATGGAAGCAGCCCTTATAGTGATGGAAGCTCTGCTTGTCATTGTGAAGTTTATAATAAATATCGAATTTTAATAGTTAGAAAAAATGACACGAATATTAAATATGAAAAATATAATAAATCTTTATATACAAATTTAGGAAAAGCATTCTATCCTGAATTTTATGAAATGATGTTCAATGAAAATAACGTCTTTGATTTTAATAATTTTAATCTATTTTTAAAAAGTGAAGCGGGAATTATTTCTGAACAAGTTAAGTTAATTATTAAATTATAATTTAAGCTGCTTTGTTACTATAATATTATTCTACATAAATAAAGGAGGATGTTTTGAAAACAATATTAAACAGCAGAACATTGACAATGATACTATTTATGATATATTTACTCATTTTATCATGGATAATTATCGCTAAAATGGATATTTCTTTATTATATAAAAGTAATTTTAGCTGGATGGCTAATCCACGTGTTTTATTACATCCTGGAATTACTTGGAGAACTATAAATATAATTCCATATAAAAATGGGAATTTCGATATAACAGAGGTCATATTAAACATTTTATTTTTTATTCCTTTTAGTTTTTATGTGAAAATGATATTTCCAAATTCTTCAGGCTTAAGAGCTATTATTTTAGCATTTATGCTAAGTTTATTTTACGAAACTACTCAGTATGTTTTAACTATAGGGTTTCCTGATATAACTGATGTAATTGATAATACAGTTGGAGCAATTATCGGTGTAATTATTATAAATAGCGTTTCTCTATTTTTTAGAGAAAAACTACGAATATATATGAATATTCTTTTGATTATTATTACAGGCTATATTATCTATGATATTTTTTATTTATTATAAATTTAATAGTTATTGCTAAAAAAGATAGCGGATCATGTTATTTATTGATCACCGCTATCTTTTTTATTATATACTATTTATTTTTTCTAAATCTTAATCTTGCTACTACTGCACCTAACATTAACAATGCAATTGTTGGTATACTACTTGTTGTTAATCCGGTTTTAGGTAGTAATCCAGTTAATCCTTGTTTAGGAGCTACTTCTGATCCTCCGTTAGCTGTTGTATTTCCGCTATTATCTCCTCTTAGGTCATTAATAGTAAGTTTTCCATTAGAATTATTTCCTGTTTGGTTATTTGATTTTTTCACGATAGTATATGTACTAAAGTGACTTGTATAGAATGTTAGTTTTCCATCTTTGTAAATACTTGGAACTTTCTCTAATTTATCTCCATTTACATAGTATACTTCTAATTCTTCATTCTCGTTTGCGACAACAGTTAGAGTAACTGCTCTTGTACCGCCTTGTTTATCAATTATGTTATCTTCAGCATCAGTGAAGTGTAGATCTATAGTTTTAACAACGCTACGATTTCCGTCTAGTTGTTTTACTAATTGCTCAGCTTTTAGTGAAGTAGCTTCATCAGATTGTTTAGCTACGAATTTTTTGGCGTTAACAGTAGAATTATCAAATTGAACTTTAACTTCGATTCCATCTGATAATGTATCAACAAGAGTATCAGTCGAAATAGCATTCTTAACGATAGATACCAATTGGTCTTTTTCTAATCCACTTAGTTTATTATCATTATCAATATTTGTTAGAGTCTCTTTTCTTAATAAGTCAAACTCTGTATCACTAACCTTACCTTTCTCGTCATTTTCAGGTAGTTTAATTTCTGGATGCTCTTCTACTTTGTTATCATCTTTTGATTTATTTTCAGATGTTTTAGGATCAGTAGTCTCTACTGGTTTAGGAGTTTCTTTTTTATCTTCAACTTTAGGTTCTTCTGTTTTCATTTGAGCATCTACTACAGCATGAATCTCTATAATCTTATCATCTATATTAGTTGCATTTTTTTCGTAAAGAACTTTAGTGATAAGATATTTATCTCCAGCTTTCATGTCATTATCTGAGATTTCTAATTTCTTATCATCTTCATTTGAAACACTTGTAGAACTCAGTTCTTTAACTTCGTTTCCACGTAAACGCTCAACTTTTGTTACGATATACCAATTTCGTCCGTAATCGTCGCTCTTAAGAAGTTCAGCCATAGTTTTATTTTGTTTTGCTAAGAATTCTTTATATTTTTCCAATCCTTGTAAGATACCTTCTCCACCGTAGAATTCTGATCGTCCTCTGTACCAGTGCAACAAGTTAAGAATAGTTAATTTTTCATCTTTAGGTTCAATTGTAATCTTATTATCTTTTGCTACAACATTTAATTCAATAGCTTGTTTTTGTGGATAGTATCCTTGAGTGACATTAGGAGAGATACCTAATAATTTTGTATCCGTTTCGTTGAATGGTAAAGTAGCAGGTAGATTATTATTTGCTATATCTAGAATTTGAAGACTACCATTAGCTTTTATTAATTCTAACGGAATATTACTAATTTGGTTATTTACCAATCTAACAGTTGCTTTATTTTTAGCTAGAGTTTTCCATAATTCATCCGATAAAGTTGTGATATTGTTATTATTTAAAACTAATGTACTTAATTTAGTAAGATTAATACCATTTTCAGGTAATGCAGTTAGTCTATTGTCAGCAGCATAAAGTTGAGTAAGATTTGCTAAACTTGCAACACTTGAAGGTAATTTTGTAAGTTCGTTATCTGTTACAGCTAAGAACGTTAATTGAGGGTTATTTTTAAATAAATCATCTGGTAATGATACTATTTTATTGTTAGATAAACTTACTGTTTTTAATTTATTATTATGAGCGAATACATTAGCTGGTAAAGTAGATAGCCAAGATTGACTAAATTCTACAGATTCTAAATTAGGATTGTTCTCGAAAATATTCTCAGGTACATTTCCTAAATTATTGGCTGATAAGTTTAAAGTTTTTAATTTACTATTGTTAGCAAATAATTTTTCAGGAAGTTTAGTAATTCCATTTCCACCTAGATTTATACGCTCAATATTAACTGCATTTTTAAATAAGTCTTCTGGAATTTCTCCAAAGTTATTACTGTCAGATGAGAATGATTTAACACCAGCCCCCATATGTTTTAATAAATCTAAATTATAAATTGCACCTTTATCTACTTTTCCATCAATTTCGAATGATCCAAGGTTAATATCTCCAGTGAAGTTTTTTAGTTCATCTTCAGTTACAACACCATCTTTATTAGTATCCACACCATTAGCGATTAATTTTTTCTGAAGAAGGGATTCACTTTGTTTACGAGCCTTGTTATCCTTTTCGATTAATTCAAATCCATTCCATCCTTTTTTAATTTCAGGTTTGAATTTTAGTTTAACATTAGTGTATTTATCGAAGTTTCCTTTATCACTTTCTAAAGAACCCATATAAGAAACTATAACACCACCTAAATGTATTTGATCTAAATCTTCTACCGGTAGAGTAAATAACGCTCTGTCATATTGACCTGCAGAGTTCTTTTCACCAAAGTTCTCTTTGACACCAGATGCCCAGTTTCCTTTATTCTGAATAGCAAAATCGTATAATCCATGAGCAAATAAAGTGTTTAACATAGTTATACTCATTTTTCCATCTTTAACTACTAATTTTACATTTTTATCAAAGAATCCTTCTAACATAGAAGTTCCTTGTCTTCCATCAGCGTATAAAGCGTTAAATCCTAAAGTGTATTCACCATCTTCTAATTTATCAGTAAGCGAATAAGTTTTTTCCCCTTGTTTTTCAGAAGTTTTATTTTCTGTTGGTTTTTCTTCAGCTACCTTGTTTCCAGTTGTATATGCTTTACTTTCACTATTGTCATTTGCTTTAAATACGATGGTATTTTCTCCATCAAAGTTCCATGCTTTAAATGCTTTAAGGCTTTCTCCACCATCATCGAAAGTAACGATTTGACCTTTCCAGTTTTTACTAAACAGTGATATGTTGAAAGTTTTTCCATTGATAATAACTTCTTTAGTATTTTTAAGAACATCTTCTGCTTTAAATCCATCTGCAAGAGTAATGTTTAATTCATCCCCATAGCTATTCTTTTCTACTTTAGTAACTAAATCTTTTTGAGCATATGATGCGCTAGTAGCTGGTGTATCTGGTTTTGGTTCTGTAGGTTTTGAATCTTCTTTTTTATCAGTTGAAGTTGGATAAGAAATTATAGTTCCATCAGTAAGTGTAATCTCTAATTTATTGTCTGCATCTTTTAAAGCATTCACTAAATCTTCGTTAAAAATTCTGATCCCAAGATATTTTGATGTTTCTACCTTATCCTTGAAAACATCCTTGTTTACAGTTGTTCCGTTTAGATTTACACTAGCTATTTCATCTACAAAATTATCATAAACTGAAGTGTCAGATAACTCTAATGTTAAGTGTTTATTGTGTTGCCAATTTTCACCTTTTTCTAATTTGACTATAGTATATTTAGCATTTGAAGCAGGTTTGTTAGAATCAGTTTCATTTTCTTTTGACTCAGTACTTGGTTCAACATACCCAGTATCTTCAAATGTTGTTTTAGAACCGTCTTCAAATGTAAATTCAATTTTATGCTTGTCTTGTTTTTTATAATGATCTGTTATAGCCTTATCTATTGCAGTTACTTGACCATCATAAAGTTTATAAAATTTACTATTTGTGTTTTGTTTATCGAAACCAAAATCTTTCCCATCTACTGTAAGTTTAGAAACTTTTGACCAGTAATTCTTATAAATATCAGATCCTTCTAAGAAGAATATTAGTGAATTATTATCTAATTGTGGTTCTGTTATTTTTAAACCTTCATTAATTAACTTTGGTTTAGCAGTTGGATCTACATACCCTTCATCTTCATATGCTGCTTTTGAACCATCTTTAAATATAAATTCAATTTTGTGTTTCTTTTGTTTATTATAATGAGCTTCTATATCTTTATTACTAATATATACAGTATTACCATATAATGTATAATTTTTAGAAGCAGATGACTCACTATTAAAACCAAAATCTTTTCCATCGATTAATAGTTTATCAACATTTTTCCAGTATTTATTAAATATATCATTACCTTCGACAGTAAATTCTAAAGAACCACTTCCTCCTATTTCAGCTTCATAGATTTTAAAACCTTCACTTTGTTCACCTTGAGCATAAGCGATATTTAACTTTGTATTTAATATAGGATTAGATATCCCCGTAGTAGTTATTGTTAAACAGATAGGAACTGCTAATCCAGCTATGAATTTGCTATTATATTTTTTTGTCATAGAATGCCTCCAATAAATTTAGTACTGATAATAAGTATCGTTTAATTATAAACATATTATACTACAACAGAAAAGGATATACAAGTAAAATCATCAAAATAAAAAAAAATTAGAGAGAAAATCCACGAATAAAGTTATAAAAACGCTGAATTCATAGGATTTCTCTCTAAAATTTTTGTTCATAAATTTGCCACAATGAAAATTAATTAATGCATGGTCTTAGAGCCTTGTAGTTATTAAATTATAATGGATTTCTATATCTTCTGCTTCTGTTGCATATCCTACTAAATCAAAGTATTCGCCATTTTTTTCGATAACCGCAGTAGGATAAGATTCTATACCAAGATTTAGAGTTTTTAAAAAGTCTTGTTGTATTGGATTTGTATCTTTAAATGCTATTGTAAGTTTAAGTGCAAGTTCTGAATAATCTAAATTGTATTTTTCACATAACTCTAGATAAGTACCAACTTCACTTAGACTCTTTCCTTCAATAAAAAATTTTTTTTGCATATCATAAGCAAAATCAAGTAGTTTTGAATTTGGAAGTAATTCTTTAACTGTATTTAGTGCTATTGCAGGTTGTACAGAATTTAGAACAAGTTCACCTTCTTCTACTACCTTATTGTATGCTTCTCCAAATTCAACTTTATACATATCTACTATTTCTTTATTATTAAATGTATATTCAGAAATTTTTTTACTATTTTGTGATATAAACAGTCCACCCGAAACTATCTCAATTTCTACATCAGTGTGATTTTTATAAAATTCTGTAAACAATTTATTAAATCCATAACACCATCCGCAATATGCGTCCCAAAAATATAATATTTTCATTTATTTCTCCTTAAAATTTTATTTATTTTTAAATAATTTATTAATGTTAGCTATGCTCTCTTTTAAGAGTATCTTTTCTGTTTCAAATATACTCTCCATTCTAACAAAGCTTGCCGATTGTTTTAGATCGACAGTTTTATAATTTTTATTTAAAATTATAGTATTATTTTCAAAGTTAACTAAGTTTAATTCTTGAAAAATTTGAATCATTATTTTTAGACTATCAACATTTGTGTTTAATGCTACTAATAACTTATCTAGTTGTTGGGCAATGTTAATTTGTTTATTCGTAGTCGATAAAATAATATTAAACAACTTAATTAGTCTATCTTTATCAATTTGATATTTTTCCGAAAGTATATGTTTTTCCTCACAGACTAAATAAATCTTTTTAGGTTTGCATTCAACTATTTTTTCTATATAGTCCATACTATTTGGTATATCTAATAAATAAATATAATCAAAATTTTCACCTATATTATCAATATTTTTGTATAAATAGAAATTATTAGCATTATCATCGATTGTTTTTGAAAGTTTTAAACAATTACTATCTATTTTGCTAATATCATAGTTTATAAATCTTAAATCTTCAAATAAGAATTCTTTTATTTCAATATCAACTATATGTGCTTGTAGTTTAGTACGTCCATTGAAATTATTTTTGTCTAGAGTACATAATAAGTCGATTATATCATTTTTTTCTACTTTATCAAATGCCTTGTTATCTTTAAAACTAATACACTCTAAATTACCTACTTCATCTGCAATTGTTAATCTTAAGTATTGTTTCTCAGAACCAAAATAAGTTTTATTTAGAACCATTGCATTCTCTAGTAAAATAGTAGGTTTTTCAAAATCCATACCGTAAGGTTTTAATACTTCTAAAGAACTAAGAAACTGATAACTAATCTCTTCTAAAGAAGTGACGATATCTATATTTTTTGTTGATTTTAATTCATTATTTTGTTTGTATTCTTCATATTCCTTATGGAGAAAGTCTTCGATTTTATCAAAGTTTTTTTCTTCAAAAGAAAACCCTGCAGCTAATGTATGTCCTCCAAATGCAACAAATAAATCAGATATCTTATTCATCGCTGTATAGATGTTAAAGTCGAAAATACTACGCGCTGACCCTTTTAATATACCGTCTTTATAATTCATTATTAATACAGGTTTTTGATATCTCTCAACTATGTTAGAAGCGACAATCCCCAATACTCCCTCGTGGTAATCTCCTGATATCATAATAACATTCTTATCTTTTTTTTCAGAGCTTTCAATAGTAGTTATTACATCTTTAACTATCTCTTCTGTAACTTGCTTGCGTTCTATATTAAATTTTTCAATTTGTTCAGCAAGATTACGAGCATTAGTAGCATCCTCAGCCATTAAGAAAGCTAATCCTAATTTTGCACTATCCATTCTACCTATTGAATTTAATTTAGGTGCTATATAAAAACCTATTGTTTGCTCATCTATTTTAGTATCTATACTAGATAATTCAAGAAGCATTTTAAGACCAATACGAGGATCTTCATTTAATAATTCTAAACCTTGTTTTACAAATATTCTATTCTCATCAGTAAGAGATACCATATCAGCTATCGTTCCAATAGCAACTAAATCTAGCAGGAAATCTGGAAAAATTTCTAACAATGCATGAGCAAGTTTAAACGCGACACCCACTCCAGCTAATTTTTTGAAAGGATAATTTCCCTCAGGATGCTCAGGATGAATAATAGCGTATGCATTTGGTATTGTATCTTGAATCTTATGGTGATCTGTTATAATAACATCACAGCCAAGGTCGTTCGCTAAATCAACTTCTTCAACTCCTGCAATGCCATTATCAACAGTTATAATTAAACTTATACCAGAATCAATAATTTTAGTAAATGCATCTTTATTAGGACCATATCCTTCATCGAATCGATTCGGAATATACGAAGAAACATTTGCTCCTAGGGATAGTAATGTTTCAACCAATAAAACTGTTGATGTGATACCATCGGCATCATAATCTCCATAAACAAGAATTTTTTCCTCATTTTCAATAGCTTCATTAATTCTATCCACAGCTTTCTGCATATCGAACATTAAAAATGGATCGTAACCTTCTTCATATTCATCAGAAAAATATTTTTTTACCGATGACATATCTGTAATATTTCTAGCATTAAGGATTTTTGATATATTTTTAGAAATATTATAAGACTCAAGTTCTTTTATAAAATTCTCATCATAATTTGGATAAATCCAATTATACTTTATTCCCATTTTTTCACCTCATTTCTATACTAATTTCTATCCTATTATTCATTTGTGTCTTCTAATTTTTCTTTTGTAAATAATAATTTTTCAGTTCTTTCGTATTTCCTCACCAAAGTTTTATATTTTTGATACCAATAAAAACTTGCGGCTATTATTCCCATAAAGAAACAAACAAAAAACAATATAGTTAACGGTAATTTAACCGTGAAAAATATAAATGATACAGGTACTGAATTGTAATTCATAATGAAAAATGTAATTATTGATACGAATACAATAACAATACCAAATACTTTATATGGTAATTTATTATCCATTATTGCACCTCTCTAACCATGATTGCGAATTGTTCTTCATTAATTACTTCAATTCCTAACTGCTCCGCTTTTGCCAGTTTAGAACCTGCTTTCTCACCTGCAATTACTAAATCAGTTTTTGAAGTAACACTACCGGTAACTTTCGCACCATTTTTCTCTAAGTACTCTTTAGCTTCATTTCTAGTTAATTCAACTAATTTTCCCGTTAAAACAACGGTTTTACCTGCAAATATATTATCTGTATTAACTTCCTTAATTTCATATTGAGGATTCATTCCAATACTAATTAAATCGTTAATAAATCTAATATTATTTTCATCTGATAAATAATCTAAAATAGAATCAGCAGTTATTTGACCCACATCATCTAGGTTTATAAGTTCATCTAACGTTGCATTCATGAAATTCGTAAGATTTAAATATTTTTCAGCTAATATTTTACTAGCTTTTTTTCCAACATTAAGAATTCCAAGAGCAAATATTACTTTATCTAATGAACTCTGTTTGGCATTTTCAATTGCATTTAATAGATTATCAACCGATTTTTCTCCCATACGATCTAATGATATTAATCTAGTTCTATCTAATGAGAATAAATCTATAGTGTGAGAAATTATACCTTGCTCGTATAGTGTTGCAACTACTTTATCACCTAGTCCTTCGATATTCAGCGCTTCTCTAGAAGCAAAATGAATTATTTTTCTAATATTTTGATCAGGACAGTCTGGATTTTTGCATCTTGTAAAAGGATCGTTTTCTTTAACATATGTTTGTTCTTTACAAGATGGGCAAATTGTTGGCATTATGTATTTATTAGTTCCTTCAGTTCTCAATTCTTTAATTACTCTAACCACTTTAGGAATTATCTCACCAGCTTTTTTTACTACTACCATATCTCCAATATGAATATCAAGTTCGTTAATTATATCTTTATTATGTAAAGATGCCTTAGAAACTGTAGAACCAGATATAATTATAGGATCTAGAATAGCTACAGGAGTAATAATCCCAGTTCTACCAACACTAAGTTCTACATCTAGTAGTTTTGTTGCAAGTTCTTCTTCTGGGAACTTGTATGCAGTAGCCCATCTTGGACTTTTTTGCGTATAACCTATTTCTTCTTGGGTAGAATATGAATTTACTTTAATAACTATACCATCGATATCATAAGGTAAATCCTTTTTATTTTCAGTCCAATAGTTAATATAGCTAATTACTTCGTCGATATCTTTACATAATTTAAAATTTGGATTAACCGGAAGTTCATAATCTTCAGCAATATTTAAGGCGTGTTCTTGAGACATAATACTATCATCACCTACTATTGAATAAATAAATGCAGATAATCTTCTTTTTGCAGTAATTTTTGAATCTAATTGTCTTAAGGAACCTGCTGCAGCATTTCGAGGATTTGCAAATAATACTTCGTTATTATTTTCTCTTTCTTTATTTAATAATTCAAAAGACTTTCTAGGTAAATACACCTCACCTCTAACTTCAAATGATCTCTTTTCTTTTAGTACCTTCGGAATAGAAAATATAGTTTTTATATTTTCAGTAACATCTTCTCCAACTGTGCCATCTCCACGAGTAGCTGCACTAACAAGTTTCCCATTTTCATAATTAATAGAGATAGCAAGACCATCAATTTTCAATTCACAAATATACTCAACTTTATCATTTGGTACTAATTTTTTTACCCTAGAATCAAACTCTCTTAATTCTTCAGTAGAGAATGTATTTGATAAACTTAACATTGGAACTTTATGAGTAATTTTTTCAAACTCGTCTAGAACCTTATCCCCTACTCTTTGCGTAGGAGAATTTTCTAAGATAAATTCAGGATGTTTTTCTTCAAGCTTTTCTAATTGTTTATATAACGTATCATACTCGGTATCAGAAATTTGAGGATTATCTTCAACATAGTAATCATAAGAGTACTTGTTTAATAAAGAAACCAGTTTAGAAATTTCTTCTTTAATTTGTATCATAAATAATTATTCCTTTCTAGTAAGGTTAGCATATTCTATTAATAGAGTTTTAGTACCAACTTCACTAAATTCCACTTTAACATTGTCATCGGTAATATCAAGGACAGTGCCTTCTCCGAATTTTTTATGAACAACAATATCATTAATATCGTAATTTGTACTTACAGAAGTCTTTGGTTTATCTGCTATTTTAATTTTTGGACTCAAGTTGCTTATAAATTTATTAGCCTGTTCTAAGCTAGACTCAGTCGATTCAAAACTTCCGCCAAAAGCAGATTCAAAGTGCATAAGTTTATTCGGAACTTCATCTAAAAATCTAGATCGCTTGTTCATCTTAATAGATCCAAACTGCATTCGTCGATTAGCGTAAGACATGAATAATTTTTCTTTTGCACGTGTTATAGCAACATAGGCAAGACGACGTTCTTCTTCCATTTTGTTTTTCTCATCAGCGCTACTCTCAGCATCTCGTATAGAAGGGAAAAGATTTTCTTCTAATCCCATAATGAATACTACTTTATATTCTAAACCTTTAGAAGCATGAATAGTAGATAATACAACAGAATCATCTTCATTTTCATCGTCAGCATCAGAAGTAAGTGACATCTCAGAAATAAAATCAATAAGACTATCATTCATACTAGAAAACTGTTTAGCTGAAGATACTAACTCAGAAATATTTTCTATTCTACTCTCAGCATAAGCATCGTTTGATTCTTTTAGCATATTTTCATAACCAGAATCTTTATAAATACCAATTATAAGTTCATCAATTGAGTATTTGTCAATCTCTGAGTATTTGTCAATAAGATTTATTAATAAATGAATATTAGTTACTATTTTTTTTGAAACACCTATATCTTCAATATTTTTAAGTGCCTCAAATAGAGTAATACCATATTGTGAAGCATAGTTATCGATTTTATCCATTGAACTAGCACCAATTCCACGTTTTGGAACATTAATAATTCTTCTTAGGCTGAATTCATCATCTCTATTAACTATTACATTTAAATAAGCTAGTAAATCTCTAACTTCCTGACGTTGTAAGAACTTAAGGGAACCTATAAGTTTGTATGGAATACCAAATGCTAAACATGAATTTTCCATCTGACGAGAAAGATAGTTAGCACGGTATAATATTGCTATATCCTTATATGAAATACCTTCTTTTTTTAGTTCCGAAATTTTTCTAGCGATGTCATCTGTTTCATCTTTATCATTAGATGCAGCATATACAGAAATCTTGCCACCACCTTTATTTTCTGACCATAATGCTTTTTCTTTTCTATCTGTGTTATTTTTAATAACAGCATTAGCAGCATCTAATATCGTTGAATTAGAACGATAGTTTTGATCCAAGAAGATTAATTCAACATTATCGTAGTCTTTTTCAAAATTTATAATATTATCACTACACGCTCCGCGCCAGCTATAAATACTTTGATCATCATCACCAACTACACAGACATTTTTATGTATTTCTGACAACATTTTTATTAGTTTATATTGAATGACGTTGGTATCTTGATACTCATCAACATGGATGTATTCAAATTTATTTTGATAAATTGCAAGAACTTCTGGATGTTTTGTAAATAAAGTTATTGTCTTAAGCATAAGATCATCAAAGTCAAGAACACTATTTTTCTTTAAATAGCTTTGGTAATGAGCATATATTTCTGCAACATTTTTCATAAATCC
This sequence comes from uncultured Gemella sp., assembly GCF_963529685.1. Taxonomy (GTDB): domain Bacteria; phylum Bacillota; class Bacilli; order Staphylococcales; family Gemellaceae; genus Gemella. The sequence goes on along the minus strand of NZ_CAUSAI010000003.1, from coordinate 24,164 downwards.
AAAGCGAGACTGTTCTCTAAGTTGTTTTACCGTAATCATATTATTTTTTGAATTAGATATGATTTTCAAAACATTTGCAGGTTGATAAGAATCCTCAGATAAATTTAGATTTTTTACTATATTTTTTATTATTGTTTTTTGCTCACTTGTATCTAGAATTGTAAAATTCTTATTATAACCTAATAATTCAATGTGTTGTCGCAAGATTCTTACACACATAGAGTGAAAGGTATTTATCCAAATGTATTTTGAAGTCTCGCCAACCAATGCGTAGATTCTTTCTTTCATTTCTTTAGCAGCCTTATTTGTAAATGTAATAGCAAGGATATTACTTTCTAAAATATTTTTTTCTGCAATTAAATAAGCTATTCTGTTTGTTAATACACGCGTTTTTCCACTACCAGCACCCGCTATTACCATAACTGCACCTTCAGTTTTTAGTATAGCCTTTAACTGATTATCGTTCATGTTTTGTACAAAATTCACTACTATTTCTCCTATTCTTTGTCTATTAATATTTTATCATATTTTCAAAATAAAAGGGAGTGACTCAAAAATCACGATTTCTTAAGAAACAAGATTTTGTCGAGTCACCCCCGCAAAGTTCATTAGATATCTAAAAAGCTTTTATAATTCGAATTTAGATATCAATAAACCGCTGCGTCTATGAGTTCTCATATAAACTTTTTTAAAATTTAGGACTTTTGGGGTAGCCCTTATTTTTATTTACTTTGTATATTTATTTCAAGAACATAGCAATTGCAGAAATAAATCCACTTGCTAATATACAAAAAATCATTAACCATAATACAATTTTAAATACTTTTTTATTCATATATTATTATTCAACCTCACCTAAAGTCTCTATCCCTAAATCAAGTTCATCAATATCATTATTTGACTCGTCTTCATCTACTGAGCTATTCTTTTTCCCAGTTTTGTTCATAATTTCTTCCCTTACAAGTCCATAAATTTCGTTGTAAAGTTCTTCATTTTCTTCAAAGATTTTCTTAACATTTTCGCGACCTTGGCCTAGGCGTTCGCCATTATATGAAAACCATGAACCTGATTTGTTAATAATGTCTAAATCGACCGCAAAGTCAAGAGTTTCTCCAATTTTAGAAATCCCTTCACCGAACATAATATCGACTTCAGCAATTTTGAAAGGTGGTGCTACTTTATTTTTAACGATTTTAATCTTAGTTCTATTACCAAGAATTTCACTATCTGCACCTTTTATAGCTTCACCTTTACGAACATCTATACGAACAGTAGAATAGAATTTTAATGCACGGCCCCCAGTTGTTACTTCAGGGCTTCCGAACATTACTCCAACCTTTTCACGAAGTTGGTTAATAAATAATGCGATAGTATTTGCTTTATTTATTTGACCTGTTAATTTACGTAGAGCTTGAGACATAAGTCTAGCTTGCAGTCCGATATGGTTTGCTCCCATAACTCCATCAATTTCTGCTTTTGGAACTAATGCAGCAACAGAGTCAATAACAATAATATCAATTGCTCCAGATAAAATTAACTTTTCGGCAATATCAAGTGCCTGCTCTCCGCTATCTGGTTGTGATAGGAAGAATTTACCAGGTGTAAAATCAACACCTAAGGCTTTAGCATACTCAATATCAAGAGCATTTTCAGCATCTATAAACGCAGCTATTCCTCCTGTTTTTTGAACTTCTGCAATAGCGTGAAGTGCTATTGTTGTTTTACCAGAAGATTCAGGTCCATAAACTTCGACAATACGACCTTTAGGATATCCACCGATACCTAAAGCTGAGTCAATTGCAAGTGAACCAGATGATACTGCTTCTACTTTAATTGGATTTTCAGAAGAAATATCCATGATAGCCCCTTTACCATATTCTTTTTCGATTATTTTTATGGCTTCGTTAATAGCGGCTTGACGTGCTTTTAAATCGTCTTTTTCAATATGTGTAACTTGTTTGTCTTTAGATTTTTTTGCCATTTTTTTTCCTTTCTACTTAGTCTCCGATTACAGTAGTTAATGTACCAATTCCCTCAACAGTGATTTTGATTTCATCACCTGTTTGTAAAAATTTTGGTGGATTTTGTGCCGATCCTACCCCTGCAGGTGTTCCTGTTGCAATGATATCTCCAGCTTCTAGTGGTACTATTTTACTAATTTCAGCTAATACATCATCAACTCTAAATAACATTTCAGAAGTCATAGCATTTTGTTTAATCTCACCATTTACTTTTGTAACGATATTCATTGATTCTGGTGAACTAACTTCATCTTTGGTAACAAGATATGGTCCAACTACAGCTGATTTTTCTAATGATTTTCCTAAGAAAAATTGTCCATGTTTATACTGAAGATCAGTAGCTGTAATATCATTCATAATTGTATATCCAAAAATATAATCTAATACTAAAGGTTTAAGAATATTTTTACCTGGTTTTGCTATTACTACTGCAAGCTCTCCTCCAAAGTCTAAGCTATCTGTAATATTTTTATGAGATGGAACTACTTCGTTATTACCAGCTAAAGCTGTTGTTGCTTTAGTAAAGATAAGAACATCTTTAGGAGTCTTCGCTAACTCATCGCCAAGTTCTCTAACGTGTGCTTCATAGTTATGTCCAACACAAAGAATATTTTTAGGTGTTCTTGTGATTGGAGAACGCCAAATTATTTTATCAAATGGTACTTTATAACTGTCAGCGTTACTATTTTCCTCAACTAATTTTAATACTTTTCTTACTTTTTCAATAAAAGAAACACCATATACTTCAATTGCTTCTCTTAAAGTTTGTGGAATACTTTCACTATTATCGAAATCTTCTAGTACTTTAATTAAGTCCCATGCACTTTCTTCACGTTTTACTTTTACTCCATATAATTCTTTATCGTTATAACTGAATGATAAAAATTTCATAGTTGCCTCCTCGACTTTTATAATTTCTTTAAGTTATTATACCATACTTTTAGCAATATTTCTATATAATAATTCAAAAAAATTAAGTTATCCGTATATTTTTATTTGAAAAATAAGGATAACTTAAGTTTCTAAAGTTTATTTTTTAAATTTTGTATTGCATTTTTAGGAATTCCTAGTTGTAAAAGCTTATCTTCCGATGCGTTTTTTATCTCTTCTAAAGAATTGAATGATTTTAATAATAGTTGTTTTCTAGCTTTTCCTATACCAGGTATATTATCTAAACTAGAAGTAAACATATTTTTAGTTTTTGTTGCTCTATGGTAAGTAATAGCGAATCTGTGAACTTCATCTTGAATCTGTTTTAAAAATAAATATTCTGATGAAGTTTTAGGAAATTCGATAATTTCATAATCATCAGTAATAATATACTCAGTTATATGTTTATCATTTTTCGCTAAACCAATTATTTTAATTTGAGTCAATCCAAGAGTATTGTGTACTACATCTATAGCCACATTGAGATGATTTTTACCGCCATCCACTATAAGCAACTCTGTATTTGTCTTTTTATCTTTATAGTTTCTATACAAAACTTCTTTCATAGTTTGAACATCATTAATACCTATAGATTCGTCAATTTTAAACTTTCTATAATTATATGTGTTCTTCTTACCATTTGTAAAATTAACTTTAACAGAAACAGCATCAATTCCCATAATATTTGAATTGTCGAAAGCATCGATACTATTAATTGAGTTAACACCTAATTTCTCAGCAATATTATTAAGTGTTACCTGTAATTTTCTTTCTTTAAGCTCTTCAATAGCCAAATTATTATTTAAATAATGCGAAGCATTTTCTTTTACTGTATCTAAAATTTTCCTATGATTACCTCTTTTAGGGATTATAACTTTACAATCAACAACATAAGAAAGTAAATCTTCATCAACTTGATCAATATATATTTCTTTTGGAAGTTTATTAATTGAATAATACTGCATTAAATAAGAATACAAAATCTGCTCAGGACTATCATATAAATTAAAATATTCTACTTTTCGTTCTATTATATTACCTAATCTTGATAAAAATATTTGGATGCAAATATAATCGTTATTAAATGTAAAACCTATATAATCTCTATCGACATTGTTACTATCTGATACTACTTGATTTTGAACAGAAACCTCTATAGATCTTATAAAGCTATGAATCTGACCAGCCGCTTCAAACTCTAAATTTTTAATATGATTTTGCATCTTATTTTTTAAATCAGTTAATATTTCCTTAGTATTACCAGTTAAAAACGACTTTATTTTTGAAATTTGTATTTTGTAATCTTCCGGAGTAATTTTTTTCGCACAAGGGCCTATGCATTCACCAATTTGATAATACATACAAGGTCTTTTTTCTACTGGATTACATTTTCTTAAAGGGTATATTTTATCTAATATTTTCTTAACTTCTGCAGCAGACTTAATATCAACATAAGGTCCAAAATATATATTTTTATTGTTCTTTTTATACTTTCTAGTCATGATTAATCTAGGATGTTCTTCCTTAGTAATCATTAAATAAGGATAACTTTTATCATCTTTTAATCGTATGTTAAAATATGGACGATATTTTTTTATTAAGTTATTCTCTAGTAATAATGCTTCTTTTTCAGAATTAACAATTATGTACTCTAAATCTTCTATTTTTGAAACAAGAGTCTGTGTTTTTTTATTATGTGTTCCTGTAAAATAACTTTTTACTCTATTTTTAAGGTTTTTAGCTTTACCAACATAAATTATTTCACCGATATTATCTTTATATAAATAACACCCAGGATTTTCTGGTAATAATTCTAATTTTTTTTGTAATGTTAAATTCATATAAGTCTCCATTAGTTCACATTAATAATTTGATAAAAAGCACAGTTGAAATATAAAATCTCTACTGCGCTTTTGTACTCAATAATTAGCTATTGCTTCTGCTTCTATTGCTATTAGAATTAGATCGAGAAGAGTTGCTTCTATTACTATTACTACTATAAGAATAACTGCTATCACTAGATCTTGAATCACTATCTGAACTATCTCTTGATGAACTTCTTTCTCTACCTTTAGAAATAGTAATCTCTAAGCTTTCTTCACTTGGAATTATACTAGATCCAGTTCTGATATTTTGTGAAATTATAGTACCACTATCTTTATCAGAGTATTCTTCTCTATAGGAAACGTTCTTAAATCCATATGATGAAAGGATACTTTCAATGTTAGAACTGTCTTCACCAACTAGATTAGGCATTGTAATTTTCTTTTTACCATTAGAAACTTGAATAATTAATTCCTTATCTTTTGGAACTATCTCAGTTCCAGCAGTGATATTTTGAGCAACAACCTTACCTGTATCGTATTTATCACTCTCTACTTTTTCAACAGTGATATTCTTAAATCCTAATTTAGATGCGTTTCTCTTAACAGTATCTTCATCCATGCCGATAAAGTTTGGCATATCGACTGTTTTCTTACCAGACGAAACGCGTAAATCTACAGTAGATCCTTTTTTGACTTTTTTACCAGCTTTAGGATCACTATCAATTACAGTCTTTTCTTTAACATCATCACTAGCTACTTCGGTAATATCTCCAACTTCTAGACCTGCTTTAACGATAGCCACCTTAGCTTCATCAAGAGTCTTATTACGAACATCAGGTGCTGAAACACTATTAGCTCCTACTACATAATTATAAGTGAAGAATGTACCAACAGCTATTGCAACAATGGCTAAAATTGCTAAAAATATATGTTTAGCTTTGGAAGTTTCTTCCTTTTCACGCTTTTTATTTACATTGTTATAACTATTATTAGGTAACTTTTTAGATTGATAACGTCTATTATTTTTTCTATTGTTTTGACCATTATCTTCCTCATATTCATAATAATCATCTTCTTGATTATTATTATTATTATAATCATAATAATTATCGTTAACAGGTGTATCAATATATTGTGTCTGATTATAATTGTTAACGGGTTCGGTATTTAATTTAAATCCAGTATATCTATTTTCATATAAACGCTCCGGATTTAAAACAGTGCTTAAATCATTAAATAATTCTTTTGAACTAATATATCTTTCGTTTGGATTTTTCATAGTTGCTTGAAGAACAATATTCTTCACACTTTGAGGAACTTTTTCTCTGTATTTATCAATTTCAGGTAGCTCCTCTTGTAAGTGTTTCAATGCAATAGCTACAGCTGATTCACCTTTAAAAGGAATTTGCCCAGTTATCATCTCAAAAATTAAAATACCTAGTGAATAAATATCACTTTGGGCTGTAGCGACATTCCCACGAGCTTGTTCTGGAGATAAATAATATACAGTACCCAGCATTTGGTTAGTTTGAGTAAGAGTTGTATCCCCATATGCTCTTGCAATACCAAAATCCGTAATTTTGCAAGTTAAATTATCATCCATTAATATATTCTGAGGTTTTATATCTCTATGGATAATACCATTCTGATGCGCATGACTTAACCCTGCTGCTATTTGCTTAGCAATATGTACAATAGTCTCAATCGGAATACGAGGATTTTTAATCATATAGTCCTTTAAAGTCATACCTTCTACATATTCAAGTATTAAATAATAAAAATCTCCTTCATTCTCAACATCATATATAGAAACAATATTAGGATGTGAAAGACTAGTTACTGCTTTCGCTTCTCTATTAAATCTTTTTACAGCTCCTTCATCATTCGCATCAATTTTGAAAGTTTTTATAGCAACTTTTCTATCTAAAATTGTATCATATCCTAGCCAAACCGTAGCCATACCACCAGTCCCTAGATGATCCAAGATTTTATATCTATTACAAATAATATTATTTATCATGGTTTACACCCCCTAGATTATTTATTATAGCTACTGAAATATTATCTACTCCACCGCGCTCTACACAAATATCAATTAAATTATCAATCGCTGTAGATAATTCATTATTGCGTACAATATCTTGAATTTCTTCATTTTCTATCATATTAGTTAATCCATCTGAACAAACTAAAAAATAGTCATACTTGTTTAAATCGTCAATAAATGTATGTAGTTCTATATTTGGTTTTGTTGCCAACGCTTGAGTTAATACATGTCTTTCAGGATGAGTTTTTGCTTCCTCAACAGTAATAGCACCCGCACTAATCAAAGCACCAACAAAAGAATCTTCAACTGTTACAACATCAATTTCATTATCTTTAGTTAAACCATAAGCACTACTATCACCAATATTGTATACAACTACTTGATTATCAAAAGTTGCTACAGCCACAATAGTAGTTCCCATTTTTTTATTCTTATTTTGAGATTTTTCAAATAACTCAAGATTTAATTTTTCAATCTTATCACATAGCCAATTTTTCATATTATTAAAATTAGCAAACGTTAAATCTTGCCATTCCTTCTCTAATGTAGAAACAATATAATTGCTAGAATAAGCTGATTTACTATGGCTTCCTACACCATCACAAACAACGGCAAGTACTTCTCCTTGTTTGTTTTTACTAACACTAACTGCATCTTCATTTCTTTCTTTTCTACCCTTGTTACTATTATACGAATATACTAGTGGCATCTGGAATTCCTCCTTTTACCTCATCCTTACGCTCTTTGGCACGAAGTTGCCCACAAGCTGCATCTATATCGTCACCTTGTGTTCTTCTTATCGTTACATTTACCTTATTTTTCTTAAGAACTTTTTCGAATGCGAAAATATCACTCTTACTTGTTCTAACATAATTACGTTCAGGTACATAGTTAATTGGAATCAAGTTAACGTGACAGTTAATATCTTTAATTATCTCAGATAACTTCTCCGCGTGTTCTCTTTGATCATTCACCTGCCCCATTAAACCATATTCAAAAGTAATACGGCGATTCGTAGTTTTTTGATAATATTTAAGAGCTTCCATTAGTTTATCAATATTGTATGCTCTGTTAACAGGCATTATCTTACTACGTAACTCATTAGTTGGAGCATGTAAAGATACAGCAAAATTTATTTGAACTTTTTCATTAGCAAAATCATAAATTTTCGGTACAATTCCCGAAGTAGAAACTGTGATATGTCGTGCACCAATATTGAAACTTTCATCACTATTGACAATTCTAATAAAGTCCATCATTTCATCATAGTTTTCAAATGGTTCACCAATTCCCATAATTACAATACTAGAAATGCGTTCGCCTCTTTTATCTAATTCTTGTTGAACTTTTAAAACTTGAGAAACAATTTCGCCTGCTTCTAAATTACGTTTTAGTCCACCTAAAGTGGAAGCACAGAAAGTACATCCGATTCTACAACCTACTTGTGTAGTTACACAAAGCGAATTCCCATATTTATTTTTCATAAGTACACTTTCAATTGTATATTTATCTTGAAGTTCAAATAAAAACTTCATAGTACCATCCGCTGACTCTTGTTTAATAATTGTATTTAAAGTAGTGATTTCAAATTCCTCAGCTAATTTTTCTTGTAAAGACTTAGGAACATTTTTCATTTCTGAAAAATCTGTAATTCTCTTTTTATATAACCAATCGAAAATTTGCTTAGCTCTGAACTTCTTTTCACCTATACTAACAATATATTCTTCTAGTTGATCTAACCTTAAAGAATATATAGACATTTTATCAAAATCTTTTAACCATCTAGACTTTTTATAACCTTTAAAATCTGAAATTAACATTTTGCCTCCATTTTTCTAAGTTTTGCGATAAAAAAACCATCGCAACTATATTCATCAGGTAGTATTTCTAATACACCATTTTTTCTTGCTTTAACTATACTATTATTTAGAGAAATATTCTCTAATCTAAAGTTTTTATTTTCTTTTAAAAACTTATTAATGTTTTCTATATTTTCTCTCTTATCGATAGTACAAGTAGAATACATCAGTATCCCATCATTTTTCACATATTTTTTACTATTATTTAATATTTGATATTGTAGTTTTGATATATCTTCTACATGTGAATTTGTGATTTTATATTTAATTTCAGGTTTATTTTTTATAACCCCTATACCTGAACAAGGAACATCACAAATTACTATATCAAATTTATCATTAAATGAAGAATTATTTATAGTTGCATCTTGTTCTTTTATTTCAATATTTGAAATACCAAGTTTTGCTGTATTATCTTCAATCAATTTTAGCTTATGTATATATTTATCACATGAAACTAAACTAGAATTAAAATACTTGCTTGCAATATGTAAACTTTTCCCACCAGGTGCTGCACATGTATCTAATATTTTATACTCTTTATCAACCTGCAACCCTATTGATGACGCAACTAAAGCACTAGCCTCATCTTGAATAATATAGTAACCATTAGAAAATAAAGAATTATCAATATTTAATTTATTTAAAATAAGGCTATCCTCGCAAATTTCACTTTCACTAACAGCACTACCCAATTTTTCTATTAAGTCTGATTTTGTCGTTTTAAGTGGATTATATCTAATACTATTCTTACTTTTTTGATTAAATGAAACAACTATACTTTGTGCTTTTTCTTTACCATATTGTTTGTTTAGAATATCAAATAATTCTTTAGGACAACTATTTTCCACACAAAATTGTTCAGTTTCATTTTTATATTTTAATTCTAAGTTTTTAGCATTTCTTTCAATATTTCTTAATATACCATTAACAAATTTACCCGTAATATTTCCAGCAATTTTTTTACTTAATTTTACAGCTTCATCAATAATAGCAAAATTTGGAGTCTTATCCATATAAAGAAGTTGATAAATACTCATTAATAAAATAATTTTAACCTTTGGTTTAACTCTTCCTTTAGAATAAGATTTAAGTATATGTTCTAAATACAATTTATTTTTAATAGTACCATATACTACCTCACTTATAAATCTTTTATCTTGTTCCTCAACTTTGTATTGATTAAAATATTTATTTAAAGTAATATTGCTATATCCATCTTCTTGAATGATCGTAAATAATACTTCGTATGCAAGACTTCTAGCATTAATGCTACTCATTTTCTTCACCTAAAATTGTCCCCACATAGTCTTTCTTATTTGATAGAAAATTAACTACAGGCATACGTTTTTTTCCAGACACTTGAAGTTCATTAACCTTTAATACAGTTTTATTACCGCATAAAACATAAATGTTTTTCTTATCTTGGCTAATAATAGTTCCTGCTTTATCAAAATTTGATTCAACATCTAATTTAACAACTTCACTAGACCAAATCTTAAGTACATTTCCATCTAAAAATGTAAATGCCCCTGGCGTAGGATCTAATGCACGAACTTTATTAAATACATCTCTAGCTGAAGTATTCCAATCAATCTTCTCATCTTCTCTTAAAATATTACTAGCAAATGTAGCTTCTTCCTCATTTTGTTTTTCAGGCGCAATATCACCACTAAAAATTTTCGGTAAAGTTTCATTTAATAAATCACGACCGGCAATTGAAAGTTTATCGTGTAAAGATTCATAATTATCACTGTCAAGAATATCAACCTCTACTTTAGAAATCATATCACCAGCATCAAGTTTTTTAACCATATACATGATAGTAATACCTGTTTTTTCATGATCTTCAAGAATAGAATATTGAATAGGAGCTCCTCCACGTAATTTAGGTAGTAAAGAACCGTGAACGTTTATACATTTATGTTGTGGAATCTCTAAGATTCTTTCAGGAACTAATTGTCCATAAGCAGCCGTAATAATAATATCCGGATTTAAATCTTTTAATATAGTATATGTCTCCTCATCTGTTGATATTTTTTCAGGTTGTAGCACTTTTATATTATTTTCTAAAGCTACTACTTTTACAGGTGGAGGCGTTAATACTTTTTTTCTTCCTACTTTTTTATCTGGCTGAGTTATTACTAAATCAACTCCATAGTTTTCTATTAACATTTCTAATACCGGAACAGCAAACTTTGGCGTTCCCATAAATACTATTTTTTTATTGTTCATTTATTTCTCCTAATAAAGAATTTAATCATAATAATTATACCATATTTTCTAATATTGTTCTATTATTCATTGGTATATAACGATCTAATTAATAACCATTATTATCATTTTCCAAATTTAATAGGAATTTTTTCACTTCAATACCTGCTGCATATCCGGTTAAACTTCCGTTTGTTCCTATTACTCTATGGCAAGGGATAAATATTAATATAGGATTATGTCCAACTGCCCCACCAACCGCTTGAGAGGACATAGTCTTAAGTCTCCTATCCTCAGCAATTTTTTCAGAAATATATTTATATGTTACTAATTTACCATGTGGTATTTTCATAATCAAACTCCAAACATCTTTACGAAATTGAGTTCCTTGAAACTTTATAGGAATATCTTCTAAATTAGGTACTTCACCATTAAAGTACTTATCCAACCAAACCATACACTTATTTAAAATTTCAAGTGAATCATTATAGATATAATTCGATAAATCTTTAGGAAAATTTTTTTGTCCTTCTAAATAGCATCCACATAGATTGACTCCATCAGAAATAATATATAACACTCCTATTTTACTCTTATAAATGCAATAATACATTTGAAACTCCTTTAATAATTACATAAAAATTCATATTATAACAAAAAATGGGGAGACTCCAAAAATAATGATTTTGTTAAGTCATCCCCGTATAGTTTATTAGATATCAATAAACCATTGCGTCTATAAATTTTTATATGAACTTTGTTGATTTTTAAGGCTTTTGGGTCAGCCCTAACCATTTTATATTAATAATCTTAGTTTTACGAGCGTTTTGATATTTGTTTTCATAAGTCTTATGTAATGTAGCAAGATAGTAAATATCGGTCTTATTGCTTTTTTTAAGCCCTAAAACCACAATTTCATACCCTTTTTTCTTGTAGATAATTAAATTTAGAAACATTGTATTAGAAGTAATATCTTTTTCTACAATACATAATTCAACATTTTTTTTAAAGAATACTTCATGAATAAACTTATAATTATCTATTCTAGAGCGTATCATTCCAAAATTTTTATGTTTTTTTATCTGATTCTTAGTTATATTTCCATTTTCTATGCCTCTTATTATTTGTGTTGCATTCCCAGATAATATTTTATGTAAACCTAATAAATGATGTAAGTCCGTTTTAGAAAAATAGACATGTATAAATTTCATTTCTTTATATGTTGTTTCTATACAACACATTCTATTACAAAAATTTATTTTATAATCGTTTAAAATTTCTAAAAGTTCCAACTTACATTCCTTTCATAAACTCAACAAATTAAAAAAGATGCTCTAATGAACATCTTTTAATGAACACGTACTCGAAGATATCTCGAATAGAGATCGGTGAACAGATATAAACCCTCTGCCAGGGAACATAGTGTGTTCCTACTATGTCGTCGACTAGATTAACGTCTATTTTTTACGTTAAGAACGAGACGTGAAAGGAGATGAATATTCCTTTTTATCTCATAATTAATTTTAATACAAACTCTTTACTTTGTCAACTATTCCTGATATATCAAGAATAGCTAGCTTAATAAGGCGGCATTCTACATAATGTCTCCTCTTTAAAATTCCTAATCTTCTTCTCTATAAATTTTGAATAATAAGAAGACTACCCCTACGCAAATAAAGCAATCAGCTAAATTAAATATAGGAAAATCATAGCCAAATATTCTAAAATCTAAGAAATCTACAACCTCATGTCGTGTTAATCTATCAATAAAATTACCAATAGATCCACCGTATATTAATGCAAATGTTAATTTATCAAAACTATTTAAAGTTTCTTTTTGTTTAAACAAATAATAAGATAACACTGCAATAAAAAGAACTGTAATAATTAAGAAAAAGATTCTACTATCTTGTAAAATTCCCCAAGCAGCACCTCTATTTCTATGTGAAGAGATACTAAAGAAGTTTGTGATAATTTCTTTACTCTCTCCTAAAGTGAAGTGCCTAACTATGAAATTTTTACTTAACTGATCTAATAATATCAAAAAACATGTAGCTATAAATATTAATAACATACTGCTCTCCTTTAATTTTTTAATAATAATTTTTCTAACTCAGGATCAATCGTTCTCTCACCTCTCGCAGGAAGTTTGTAACGCCCAAGATGTATTAATTGATGGTGAATTTTCCCCCAACTTTCCATGGGAAAGATTGACATCAGTGATTTTTCAACTTGAAGCGGGCTATCATTTTTTTCTGCAAGACCAAACATCTTAGCCACACGTTCAACATGTGTATCAACCGCAATAGCTGGAATATTAAAACCTACAGCAAGTACAACATTAGCTGTTTTTCTACCAACACCAGGTAATTTTTCTAATTCTTCCCTAGTTTTTGGTATTTCATAATTATAAACATCACGTAACATATTAGCCATTCCAACAATATTTTTCGATTTAGCTTTGTATAATCCTAGCGTTTTAATATATTTTTCAATATCTTCAACCTTAGCATCCGCGTAGTCATCAATTGTTTTATAATTTTCGAATAACCCTACTGTAGCCCTATTTACATATTCATCTTTACATTGAGCAGATAATAATACCGCAATAATCAACTCTAAATTATTAGAAAAATCTAATTCACATTCAACATTAGGAAATACTTTATCGAGGTAATCCATTATTTTCTTTGCTTTTATTTTCTTTTGTCTATTTGTTAAACCAGTCATATCCTAAACTACTACCACTTTCTGTCTCAATTTCCTTACTAACCTTATTATTTAAAATTCCATTTACATAACTAATATTTTTAGACAAGGTTAATGCTTCATCAATTTCTTTTTTTGTATACTGTTTTTCAAACCATGACGATACGATATCTAACTCTTTTGAAGTTAGTATTTTTCCAGTAACACGTTCTACAAGTTTTAATAATTCTCTTAAAGTATAATAGTTCTCTTTATCATTGAAAATATAAAATCTAAGCTTACTATCTGATGAGAGAGCTATACATTTTTTATTAATTAGATTATCTAATATTGAGAAAATTTCTTTTTCAGTCATTTTAAGATGCTCTTTTACCAATTCTGTAGAAAATGGTATTTTCCCTTGATTTGTCAAATAACTTATCTGAAGAAGAAATATGGCTTCTTCTCCAGATAAGTTATGACTAGTATAATTCAATAAGAAATCAGCATCAACTAAAATACCTTTTACATTGATATTGATCATTTTGAAACTCCTAAGGTGTAAGTCTATTTAAAAGACGAGGGAATGGTACAGTCTCTCGAACATGACCGTTACCAGTAATCCAAGCAACAGTTCTTTCTAATCCAAGACCGAATCCAGCATGCTCAACAGAACCATATTTACGTAAATCTAAATACCAACCATATGCATCAAGATTTAGCTCATGTTTTTTAAGATTTTCTAATAATTTATCGTAATCATCAATACGTTGAGAACCACCGATAATTTCTCCATATCCTTCAGGCGCTATTAAGTCAGCACATAATACAACACCAGGTTCATTTGGATCTTCAATCATGTAAAACGGTTTAATATCTAACGGCCAGTGTGTAATAAATACAGGTTTATTATAGCTGTTAGCGATGAAAGTTTCATGCGGTGAACCGAAATCATCCCCATATTCAATATCATCAAAACCATTTTCTTTTAATAATTTAATAGCATCTTTATATTTAATACGAGGGAACTCTCCTCTTGCATTGTTTAAAGCTTCTACATCACGCCCTAGAACTTTAAGTTGTTCTTGACATTTTTCTAGTACATCAGTTAATAAATGATTTACGAATGCTTCTTGTAAAGCTAAACTTTCATCATGATTACAAAAAGCCATCTCAGCTTCAATCATCCAGAATTCGATTAAGTGACGACGAGTCTTAGATTTTTCAGCTCTGAATGTAGGACCAAATGAAAATACTTTTCCAAAAGCCATCGCCGTAGCTTCTAAGTACAATTGTCCAGATTGTGAAAGATACGCCTCTTCATCGAAATATTTAGTATTAAATAATTCTGTAGTTCCTTCTGGAGCTGATGACGTTAAAATTGGCGGATCTGTTTTTAAGAAGCCTTCTTTTTCAAAGAAATCATATGTTGATTTGATAATCTGATTTCTAACTGTTAAAATAGCATGTTGCTTTTTAGAACGAATCCATATATGACGATTATCAGCTAAAAATTCTACTCCATGTTCTTTTGGAGTTATTGGATAATCGATTGCTTCAGAAATTACTTCGAAGTCTTCAATTTCTAATTCAATACCTGATAATTCTCTATCATTTTCTTTAATTAAACCTGTTACTTTTAATGAAGTTTCTTGTGGTAAATGACGTAATTGTTGATACTTATCTTCACCTAATGCTTCTTTTAGAGCTATTGCTTGGATAAAGCCAGCCCCATATCTTAATTGGAAAAATGCGATTTTACCACTACTTCTCTTGTTAGCAATCCATGCACCAAGAGTTACTTTTTGACCTAGTTGTTCTTTTAAATTGTTAATGTTCAACTTGAAGTCCCTCCTAATTTTCATAATTATTATATTCGGTATGTTCATAGTTATATATAAAAACTACTTATATTATACCATAATTTTGTTAATTTTTTAATTAACTATACTTATTTTTAAAGTTAATGTTCTAAATCACGAAATATCACAATATTATCGAAAATATTTTTTAAATAATATCTATACTCTAGTATATCTTTTGTTGCATAACATCTACAAGATAGCTTATTATTTTTTATAACCTCGTTATATAATTCTTTAAAATTATCTTTTATAGAAAAATTAAAGAATTTAATATAACTTTTCTTCTCTCGTTTATTAAAGTATAAATCTTTATATTTATTACTTTCAAATATATATAAAACAGTCCCAAAAGTTTTTGTATTAAGCAATTCTTCATCACCATTACAATAAATATATTTTGTTTTTGATTTCAAATTTAAATAACGGTATTTCTTAGAATGAATTACATTAATCAATGCTTTCACCTTTTTATCATCAACAACAGTTAATTTCAAACTATTTTCTTGATCTAAAACTACAAACTTATAAGTGTTTTTAGAATTAGTCAATACACTACGTAATTTTTTTATAAATTTGTATGAAATCGGTAATTCTTTATGATAAATTTTAATATCATTTAAAATTACATCCACATCTTGAATAATAAAAGATAAACTATCATTGTATAAAAACAAACTTTCGGAAATATACATTTCATGTAAAAATTTCACAAGACCATCTATGTTATTTCTTAACATTTTTATGTTTTTGTCTTTTAAATTTTTCGAAACAGCAATATTTAATTCAACAATAACATTTTTATAAAAATAGTCTTTAGTATTTTTAGAATCTAATTCACGTCCTAAAATTTTCTTATTTTCAAAGATATAAATATGTTTTTGAAAATTATCATTTTCCATCAAATACTCTATAGAATCATAATTGGTAACTATATTTTCTGAACTTAATGCAACTTTATTCTTTTCATCAAAGTAATAAGATTTTGAACTTATCAGCAAAGCATTTGTTATACTTTCTATGTATTGTTTCTCTAAATACAACAAGTTTAGTTCAGAAAAATCTCCGGTTTTTGTTTCTAATACCCAAACATATAATTTAATTAATAATTTATCTAAGTTTATATCTTCTTTTTTAGGAAACAGAGAAAAGATATTCAAAGGAACATAGTCACTTTTTTTCTTAAGAATTTCATAATTAGAAATCTTAAAATTACGTATATACTCTGTCTCATCGATAGAAGAAAACATTATATATTTTTTACTATAATTTTCCATTCTAGTAGAATAATCTACCTTTTTAAAGGAAGTACCTTGAAAAATTAAGAAATCATCATTTTCTACAAAATTACATTTAAAATTATCCTGACAAAATTTTACAAAGCTATATGTATTAAAATCAATTTTTTCAAGAAGTTCTTCTATCTTTTTATAATTTAAATCATTTAAACTTGCTATTTTATATGCGATTGCTTCTAATAATTTAACTGTTACTTTTACATCGATAGCCGCATTATGAAATCCTTCTCCTGAATAGAGGTTAAGAGAATTTGATAAATCAGATAATTTGTAACTTATTTGTGACGGCATAAACAATCTAGCAAGTTCAACAGTATCTAAAGACATCTTTGCTTTATACATAATTCCAACATCATGAAATCTCTTCTTTAAAATAACATAATCTGATGGCAATCCATGACAAACAAGTATATCATCTTTAATAAAATTATAGAGTTCTACAGCTACATCCTCAAAATGCATCTTATCAGCAAGCATTTCATTACTTATTCCAGTAAGCTCCGTTACAAAAGAAGATACTTGCTTTTTTGGTTTTATATAATAATTAATTGACTCTAATTCTTTCAATGTATCATCAAGTTTTACTGCTGAAAATTGAATAATCTCCTTATCCTCAGTTAACTCAATATCAACTATACAAAATAATCTATTCATAAATTCTCTCACCTCACTTTCAACTTATTTATATATTATCTCTCATTTTTGTTAAAAAATCTAGTATGTTTTTCTTATTATTAACTAAGCCATTTAGTAAAATCTCATATTCTAATAAAACAATAATCTCTTTAATCCATGGCCCAGGTTTTCTATTAATAAATGCTATGATTTCTTCAGACTCAATATCAATATCATTAAATGATGTAATAGGTAATTTAATTTTCTCAATTTCAGATTCATCTTCATATTTAAAATAACTGCAAATAAATCTAACATCTTCAATATCATACTTATATAAAATAAGTTCTAATTGTATATCATTCTTAAAATCAGTATTAATTTTCTCATATTCTTTTATTTGTTTAAGTTCCTTATTAGATAACTTTAATGATTTTAAATCGTCAAAAGAAATATTATTCGTTTTTGATAAAATATACAAACTTTGACAAAAAGTATATTCAGAAAAATCTTCAATCACTTCGATATCTTTTAAGAACGGAATATAACTATTAAGCGTACTATCTAACATTAGTTGTATACTATTTATATTTCCCTTCCCCTCTAATAACTTTCTAAATTCATTAACAATACGTTCAATAGAGACGTATTCAATTAGTTTGGCATTTCTTTTAATTGCTACTAAAGTATTGCTATCGATGTCAAATCCTAATCTTGAAGAAAAACGAAAAGCCCTTAACATTCTTAAAGCATCTTCAAAAAACCTTTCATTTGGATCATTAACTGTTTTAATAATTTTATTTTTTAAATCTACTTCGCCATTATGGAAATCAAATAACTTACCCTTATAATCTAGTGCCATAGCATTTATAGTGAAATCTCGCCTATCTAGATCCTCTTTTAAATCACTAACAAATTCAACCTTATCCGGTGCTCTATGATTGACATATTCGTCTTCTTTTCTAAATGTTGTGACTTCGTAGCTTTCACCATTAACTAATATTGTAACTGTTCCATGCTGAATTCCAGTATCAATACTTTTTGGAAATATATTTTTTACTTGTTCAGGTAAGGCGTTCGTTGTTATATCGATGTCAGAAAAATCTTTATCTAAAAGGAAATCTCTTACACAACCACCAACAAAATAAGCCTCAAATCCATTTTTATTAAAAGTCTTAAGAATATTTATAGCATCTTTAAATTTATTATTAAAGTTTTCTAAATTCATATTATCCTTTCAAATAGA
The DNA here is from genome assembly GCF_963529685.1 of uncultured Gemella sp. Lineage (GTDB taxonomy): Bacteria > Bacillota > Bacilli > Staphylococcales > Gemellaceae > Gemella. The sequence continues at coordinate 5,558 of NZ_CAUSAI010000003.1, read as the reverse complement.
AAAGGACTGGTACAATACCCAGCCCTTTAAAGTTTTTTGATATTATTTAGATAAGTTATAAGTATCTCTAGCAATCATAACCTCTTCGTCAGTTGGGATTACAAATGCTTTAACTTTAGAATCAGCTGTTGAAATTTCAGCAACTTTTCCGCGTACATTATTTTTCTCTTTATCAACTTGTACACCTAAGAATGTTAAACCTTCTAATACTTCTTCACGTACCCATGTAGCATTTTCACCTACACCAGCAGTAAATACGATAGCATCTACTCCGTTCATAGCTGCAGCATACGCACCAACGTATTGTTTAATTCTGTTGATATAAACATCAATAGCTTCTGCACAGTGTGGATTAGTATCTCTAGCTCCTTCTACATCACGTAAGTCAGAAGAAAGGGCAGATACACCTTTAAGTCCAGATTCAAAGTTGAAAATACGAACGATTTCTTCAAGAGATAGTCCAGTTTTTTGAGCAATATAAGGAATAGTAGCCGGATCGATATCACCAGTTCTAGTACCCATTACTAATCCAGATAATGGAGTGAATCCCATTGAAGTATCGAATGATTTTCCATTTTTAATTGCACAGATTGAAGCACCGTTACCGATGTGACAAGAAATAGTTTTTAATTCTTTTGGATCTTTACCTAGAATTTCAGCAACTTTCTCACCAATATATCTGTGACTTGTTCCGTGAGCACCATATTTACGAACTCCGTATTTTTCATAGAATTCTCTTGGTACAGCGTACATGTATGTTGATTTAGGCATACTTTGGTGGAACGCAGTATCAAATGTTAATACGTTAGGAACTCCTGGTAATTCTTTTTGGAATGAACGAACACCTTTAATATTTGCTGGGTTGTGTAAAGGCGCTAAGTCTTCTATTGAATCAACTTTTGCTAATTCTTCGTCATTTACTAAAACAGATGCATCGTAGAATTCTCCACCGTGAACTACACGGTGTCCAACACCTTCGATTTCTTTAACATCTTTTACAATTCCTAATTTAGTTAATTTTTCTAGTAACATTTCAATTGCGATATCATGGTTAGGAATATCCAATGTTTCTTTATTTTTTTCACCGTTGAACTCGATAGTGAACACACTGTTATCAATACCGATTCTTTCAACTAGTCCTTTTGTAATAACTGTTTCTTCAGGCATTTCAAACAATTGAAATTTTAATGATGAACTTCCTGAGTTAATAGCTAATATCTTTGTCATAAGTATAAATCTCCTCTTACTCTATTTGCATTATATACTCTATTATCTCATTAATTATAATTAATTACAAGAGGTAAATATATTTTTTTGTAAAAAAATTTACAACAAAATCGATAATTAGAATACGCTATCTATATTCTTACTATCGGTTTTTCAACTTTGTATAGTTTTTTATTTAATATAAAAATATTTTAGTCACTACATCTTTATGATGTGAAAGTATTACTTACGACATACATTGTACTGTTTTCATATCTAATCGTGAATAATTTTAATATAATTTTAAACACTACAAAATAGCATTATGTATAGATAAATTTTAAAATCTAAACAAAAATTATTTTTATAATTATCATAAAATATGTATCGTTAAGATGACCACTTTACTTTTCTAACCTTATTAGTTTTTAACCTTATTTTATTTGTAAGTTGTAGTTCGATTTCTTTACAATATTTTATAGATGTATCATTAATTTTTAAACTCCTTGGAAAATAATATTTTCCCTGTTCCTTGGATAGTTCTAAAGTATAACTGATACCATTGGCTGACTTGAATACTACAAAATAAATATTATCTCTTTTAAAACGTGAACCCACTTTTTTATTTAAAATTGTCTCTACTGTATAAAATTTACATTCCTTTAAGTTTAGTATTTGATACAGCAATAATGTTCCGATTAGTTTGAATTTATTTTCATTAAACCAACCATTATCCGCTTTATTAAGTCTTTCCAAAGTCCAATCATCTTTTAAACCTTCAAATATGCTAGCAGCATTATTAGTTGGTAAGTTTAAATGATGCTCTTTTGATAGACCTAGTAAATGTGGAATTGAAGAGTTTGAAACTGATAATACCAAATCAGGACAATCTTTAATATTTGTCGTATATGTATATTTATATTGAGAAACATATTTCTCTATTGTATTTGCTAAACAGGACATATCAATATTAAGAATATCAATATCACCATCGAATTCTTCTAACCATTTCAAAGTATATGTCATTTTTATCTTCTCCTAAAAAAAGAGAAGGAAGCTGTAGAACTTCCTTCTCTTTCACGTATTGAGTTTCACCTCACGCTAGATATGCCCTATCTATTCCTCAAGGGTAGGTAGTCCTGATATTCTTTTTCTCAACCCATCACGATATATAATAGTTGAGCCCACAGGCGGGTGCAGACCATATCCACTAGCCCACAAAGTAATATATTCTACATATAATTATAACATTGTAAATAAATTATTGTCAAGACTTTTAATTATTACTATTTTTTAACGAATATAAAAATATTTTAGTCACTACATCTTTATGATGTGAAAGTATTACTTACGACATACCAACTTCCGTGTTCATTATGTTCAAGTTGACCACGAGCGTTAACTCTATATTTAGCAACAACATCACCATCACGTTTTATATTAACATACGCTAAATGATCGCTACCCAACCAAATATCATAAGAAAAGTCAGAATTCGAAGAATTTCTCGAATAATTTTTAATATACATTGCTCTTGCCCAATCAGCAACCTGCGCATCTGATAATCCCTTAGTATCAATCGAGCTATCTTCTCTTAAAACTTTTGTTTCTGATGACGAGTTTCCATCTCTAAAACTATCTTTAGATTTTTCATTTAGTCCTCTAACAGTATATGAACGTTTAAACTCACCTTTTAATTCAAGTTTCTTAGCCTCAGCAGAAGCCTTACTCAAACTTATAGTAACCTCAACTTTTTCACCATTTCGTAAATTATTGGTTTTGCTATATGTAATACTCGGCTCTTGTAAAAATTTCGCAACAGTTGGGTCGTCAGATTTAACTGTCGGAATTTTCTTAATATCAGCCGAAGCAGTTCCATCACCATCTGTACCATAAGGTTTAAATTCAATTTCATATTGACTTAAATCTACTACCGCTTTGCTATTCAAATAATATTTAGTATAGCCAAAGTAACCAGATATCGCTAATAATCCTATTATCAAGAAGCTAATAAGAAACATTAATCCTGTTTTTTTCTTAGGTTCTTTATACTCTTCATATTCAAATTCTTGATTATTATAATTTTGATTATAGTATTCTTGGTTATTCGACTGATACTGTGCATTTTCGTAATTATAATTTTGATAATTTTCATTTATGTTTTGATTAGAATAATTATTATAATTCCAATTATTTTGTTCATAATTGCCGTTAGCATAGTTAATATCATCATTATGATAATTCATATCCTGATATTGTTCAACTTGATAATCATTATTATGCTCATTATTTTGATTATAGTACTTTTGATTGTTATTATTTTTATCCATATAAATATCCCTGTATCTTCCTAAAATGTTTCTATTTATAATAATATTAACACAAATTACTTTCATTTTCTATTAAAATATTACCCATTTCTTATTTATATTTGTATTATAAAGGAATTTATGTTTGGATGATAGATACCTCCTTATTGGACGCTTACTATTCTCATATACTGAACATGGCAATGAGCCACAAAAAGCCAAAAGAGAAGCAAATTTTGCTTCTCTTTCAGTGTTATTTATCTTTACGACGTTTAATCGCTGCTAATGCCATTCCAAACATTGCTAATCCTAGACCTGCTAGACCAGTATTAGTTTCTGTTTCTCCTGTATTTGCAAGTCGTTTAACTTGTTGTTTTTCAGTTACCTTACCAGGTACAGCATTAGGAATTGTTGGTGAGCCTGGTGTAGGCGTTCCAGGTTTTTCCGGATTTGGAGTAGTCGGATTTTCCGGTGTAGGTTTATTAGGATCTACTGGTGTAGGTTTATTAGGATCTACTGGTGTAGGTTTATTAGGATCTACTGGTGTTATTTTTTCAAATTTATGAACAGTAACACCATCTTTCGTTGTAGTCGTAATAAATCTATATCCAGGAATTTTACCTGATTCATGAGTACCAGGTTTGTCCGGTTTAATTGGATTTCCATTTTCATCAAACCATACTGTAACTTTGTATTCAGGTTTGTCAACCGTTGGTGTTCCTGGTCCGAAAATATGTGTAATTTTATTTCCTTCAAGGATAGTTACTAACCAAACAAGATTATCAAATCTTCCTTTTTCATGAATACCCTCTTCGCTTGGTTTCAAGACTTTACCTTCAACGTCAATCCATTCTGTTGTTCCTACAAATTCTTTTAAGTCATGAATGTTCGGCATTACTGATACAATCTTACTAAACTTAGTTTCATGTTTCGTTTGAGTATCAATCCATGTCTTCGGTTGAATTTTATTACCTGGGATAGAAACTATTCCGGTACTTGGATTAATTGTAACTCCTTCTGGAGCTTTTTCAATTTTCCATGTTCCATCTTTGTCTTTCTTAGTAACAATCTCTTCTCTTGGAGCGTTTGGATTATTTCGTTTTGTATACCAAATGTTCAACGTATCCGCATCCTTATTCGGCACGCCAACTTCTACTACAGTATTTCCTCCTGGACGTTCCACAACTCTTGGTGTTGGTGGAAGAACTTCTATCTTACGAACTGTTACTGTGAAGATTTGATCTACTTTAGTATCATTATCAAATACCCCTGTTCCTTCTTTAGGATAGTCATTTGTTTTCACTTCATAGCCTTTAGATTCTAACTTAGAAATTGTAGCTTTCACTAATGCATCTTTCATGAATTTATCTCCTGCTTTACCAGTTTGTAAAATAGATGCTTCTACTGTATTTCCGTTTTCATCTACGAAGTTTACAATCGCTCTTTGTTGTCCGTCTTTTACATACTCGATTGGAATATCCAGACTTGGATTCTCTGGTACCGGTGGAATGTTATAACCTTTCGTTGGGTCTTTTGGATCTACTGGAGTTAACGGTACTAGTGGGTTTTCTGGACTCACTGGTTTCGTTGGGTCTTTCGGTACTACCGGAGTATGTCCTGGTACATGAGGAACTGTTTCTGTCGGTGTTCCTGGTTTCGTTGGATCTGTTGGATTATTTGGATATGGTTTTGGTGTCATATCTGTTCCTGTTGGTGGCGTTACACCGTCTGGAATTCTTGGTATCCATGAACCAAGTTTCTTGTAAACCACTTCAATCGTTTGATTTGCAACAGTTGGTGTTATTCCTTTTCTTTCAGCAACTTCTTTTTGAGCTGGGTCTTTAAGGATGTAACCTTTAACTACTGGTGATGATACTTTATCAAATGTACTATCTCCACCAACTGCTTTCCAGTCTCCATAAGTAATCTCACCTGTTACTACGTTAATCTTAGCTTCACGTGTAAATGTAACTTTGTCTGTTGATTTCTCAGAAACTTTGTTTCCTTCTTCATCAACATAATTAATTGTACGTGTTACTTGTT
>NZ_CAUSAI010000002.1:0-90121 GCF_963529685.1 uncultured Gemella sp. | reverse complement strand
CTAGTTCCATCGTGTGAGCCTACAGCCATGTAACGACGTTCGTTAGAGTATGAAATATAACTAATCCAAACGAAGCCTTCTTTAATGACGTAACTATCGTAATATACGACTTCTCCTTCACTGTAGCTACTAACAATTTCCCCTGATATACTTGGTTTAGTTCTAACGTTTATAGCAGGGATAGTCACGGTGAATTTACCATTTTCGTCCACTCTGATCCAATCTTCATTAGAATCATAACTAGGTCTAATGAAGCCAGCGAGACACGTATCATCACGACTCATAATACGAGCTACCCCTCCTTGTTCAGGTGTGCCATCTACATTTTGCTCTACAGAGGTTATAAGTCCGTTATTGACTTTAATAACGATACCGACATGACCATATTTATCCCATGAGCCCCAGTGCCAAATAGCGATATCTCCAGGTGCAATGTTAGTATCTCCTTTGTAATATCTTTTCCAACCTGATGGTATAGAATTTGTTAAGTAATCAATAGCATTTCCATATATTTGAAAATTAGCGAAGGTCTTCACGTAGGCCATTATAAGATCTACGCATTGCGCTCCGTACATGCCATCCATATCTATCCATTTATAAACATTATTTTTTGCCCAATTTACCATTATTTGTTGACTTGCCATAATAAAACTTCCTTATTGTTTTAAATTTATTCTTTGATATTCAGTTTATTTTCTAGAATGCTAGTAAGATTGTTTAAACTTTTACCTATATTTTGAAGTGTATTATCTAATTTTAGTAAGAAAAATACCGCGACAAAAATAGGGAATCCTACTGTATTAATAAAATTTTGTATATCCATAAAAAAGGTGCGGCATTAACCGCACCTCCCTCCCTTCTATTATTGAAGCTCGCTTGTTTCACGAGTGACGTAAGTAGCTTTTTTGAAGGCTGTTAAAACACGTTTTTCGTTGTTTAGTACTTTTGTATCAACAATTTTTTGAGCAACAGCTTCAACGGTGGCTTTACTTAAATCGTCTTTCGGATGTGAAATAGCGATGTGATAAGTTTTTTTGTTTTCTGTAGTAAAATAAATATTTAATTTTTTCTCCATAATGTAGTCTCCTTCTTAGATTAAACAAGTTCTTTTATGTTAATAGTTACAGTGTCGATAGTTTTAGACACTAATTTTTTAAGCTCTTCGCCAACCTCTTTTAATGTATCATCATTAGCGGTTGGATTAACATCAAAATTATAACTTTTATTGATTTGCTTTTGTCCTTTTGGTTCGCTGTAGTTTAAGTGTAATACTTTTTTTAGTATAGTCATTTGTATATCTCCTTTGTTTTTTAATTTTTTGTTTGTCTTTGGCCTCTGACATTATATATATCGAAATTAAGAGGATGATTTTTTCAAATTTTTGAAAAAAATTTTATTTTTTTATGAATTTTAATTAAAACAATGGAGTTCTGAAGGCGAGATATCGAAAAGTTGGGGGGTGAGATTCTAATTTTTTAGCCATTTTGATGAGTCTTATGCGAGATTATAAAAATGACAAAATAAGAATGTATAATTCTGACAAAATAAAAATGTACAGTTCCAACAAAACGACGTTGTTACTAGTATATATAGAAACACCCAAAAACCATTTTCAGATTTTTGGGTGCTAAAATAATGTATAGCTAATGATTTGGAATTAGACATAGGTATGTAAATTTACTTATTAGTCCAAGAGATTTTTTAGAAGCAATCCCAGTTGAATAGGATATTATCGAAGTTAAGATTTTTCAGATCATCAACAGAGATGAAGAAGTTTGCAATACCGCTATCGCCCCAAAGTATTTCAGGGGCATCAGACTCAGGGTTTAGTTCGCTATCAACTTGCAACAATGTGAAATTGTAGTTGTCTTCTGAGTTGCGTGGATTCCATTGTATAAATGACGGGTACGAACCTAATGAGTGACTGTTGTTTTTGAAAGAAGAGTATAGTTTTGTATATGCTTCTTTTTCTAAGTCAGTATATAAGTCAGAGGTTTGTTCATCTGGATACAATTCATTTATAAGGGCTAAAACTTTTTCTTCAAATAGATAGTCGTTAGTAGTGATGAAAGAATAGTCTTTATTGAAGTGTAGTTCAAAGGAACTAGATTTTGGTTTAAAGGGTGAGGCGTGCTCTTCATTTGGAATTGTGTAGTTTTCTAGTACATCTTCTGATGTAATACTTTCATCAATTTTATCAAAGTATGTAACGCGATAAGATTTTTTATCGTCTAACCCAAAGTTAGCATCTCTTCCAATCCAAAATTGCAAAATTCCAGAAGTGGGATAGTATTGATTTTCAGGTAGTTCGCTACAGTTAATTTGTGCTAATAGGGCAAGTTGTGTACCCGTTGAATCTGTAGGAATTCTAGCGCCGGTAGGAACGTAAGGAACACCTCCAAATTTGCTAGTGCTAATAGATAATGTATTACATGGGTTTATAGATATATTTATACATTCTCGAGTGTTTTCTTTTAGTTTATTAATAATGTCATCAATCATGTCAAGTGTAATCATTAGGTCATCTCCTATGTGAAAAGTTAGTTATATTGTAGCATATTCACTGATAATATTCAAAAAGAGAAAATAATTGAGATTAAAATTTAAAGTGATGTTTATTCCCAAAGTAAATTCTAGTTCAAAGAAAAAACTGGAATTCAACTTAAAACTAATTTTTCACCAGTAATCTAGGTTGAAAAACTTGGTGTAACTTTATAGATGAAAATCAATTTAATCTTTGAATTAAAGCCTTTTTTAGTGTATAATTATAAAGATAAAGTATTTTTATGTAGGACCGAAGTATGATTGATATAATAGTAAATTCTCGGAGTAAAAATAGTCTTTTAGAACTAAAGAAGATTGAAAATGAGTTAGATGGTACTTCTTATAGGGTACTCAAAACATCAAAGACTAAAAATGCTAGTGATTTGATGGATGAGGTGAGAGCGGATAATCTTATTGTTATAGGTGGGGATGGCACGGTTAATGAAGTGATAAATAATTATCATGGAAAAGAATTTATCTACCTTCCGTATGGTTCTGGTAACGATCTTGCTAAGTCGTTAAAGTTTGATAGGGATAATATCGATATAAGAAAGTTAGTAGAATCTGAAAAATTTGATGAATATGATGTTGGTACTGTTAATGATAAGAAGTTTTGTTCTGGGTTTGATATTGGATTTAATGCTGATATTATAAAAAGGGCGAATAATTCAAAGTTTAAGAGGTATTTAGGTAAGCATATATATCTTTTTGAGGGGATAATGGGTATTTTGAAGTTGAAAAGATATAAAGCTCAGATAGTTTGGGATGATGGGCAGTTAAGTACAGATAGGTTATATTTGTTAAATGTAATGATTCAGCCGTTTGAGGGTGGTGGGATTAAGTTTTCACCAGAAGCTACGGGGAAAAATGATGTGTTACATGTTATGATAATGGAGAATATGAATATAGCGGTTTTTATCTATAACTATTTATGTTTGCTCTTAAATAAACATCATAATTTAAAGAGGGTTAAGTTAATAACTACAAATAAATTGGCTGTCATGACTAATCAAAAGCACTTTCAAATTGATGGAGAATTGGTAAGAAATAGAGAACAATTGAATTTAAGTTGCATTAATAAGTTTTATAAATTAAAAAGGATGTAGGGTGATGAGTAGGAATTCACGTAGGAGAAGGAGAAAGGATAAAAGTGACATAGGAATATTTGAGATAGTCAATGGGTTATTGACTTTTTTATTGACTGGACTAGGTATAGTAGTAAGTTGGACGATGTTAAAGTATAATTTTTTGAATTTCAAAGGAATTAATTATGTGATACTAGTTATTATAATATTAACCATAGTCTTAGCTGGTGTGCTGTTGATTAATAAAAAGGCAAGGGTATTCAATCTAGTTATGTTGATTTTAATGAATATTGTGCTGGTATTTTCTTATATGCAATTTAGGGCGGCGATTAATTTGTTTGACGATATAAATGAAAAAGCTGCATTTAGTGAATATACTATGAGTGTAGTGGTTTTGAAAGATGATGTGGCTAATACATTAGATGATATAAAGGATGAGTTAGTAGCTGCGCCAACATCTGCAGATAGCGAGAATATTAATAAGTTTTTAAAAGAAATTCGAGAAAAAGAAAATAAGCAATTAGAACTTGTTGATTCGAAAAGTTATACAGCCGCATATGAACAGCTCCTTAATGGAACTAGCCGAGTGATGGTAGTTAGTAGTTCGTTTGAGGATTTAATAAGTGGTCAATATAAGGACTTCAAGGATAATATTAAGAAAATATATGAATATAAGATTATAAAAAGAATTGGTGTGAAGGCTAATAATAACATTGAGGATACATTTAATGTTTATATAAGCGGAATTGATACTTTTGGTGAAGTGAGTAGTGTGAGTCGCTCAGATGTTAATATTATTATGACTGTAAATAGAAAAACAGGAAAGATTTTGTTGACTACAACACCACGGGATTCATATTTAAGAATAGCAGATGGAGGCTATAATCAATACGATAAGCTTACGCATGCTGGGCTTTATGGTGTTGAATCATCGATTCATACTTTAGAAAATCTTTATGGTATTAAGTTAGATTATTATGCAAGGCTTAATTTCACATCGTTTTTAAAATTGATAGATGTTGTAGGTGGGGTGGATGTCTATAATGATCAGACATTTATTTCGGAATACGGAGGGTATAGTTTTGAGCCGGGGACTGTCCACTTAGATGCTGATAAGGCTTTAGGATTCGTTCGTGAGCGTTATAATTTACTTGAAGGTGATAATGATCGTGGAAAAAATCAAGAGAAGGTTGTTACTGCGATAGTGAAGAAGCTGACATCTAAAGAGGTTTTAAAAAATTACAGGTCTGTAATTAAGGAGTTAAATGAGTCTATTCAGACGAATATGCCTATTGAATCTGCGATGGGTGTAGCCAACGAACAACTTAAATCCAATAGAGAATACGAGATAGTGTCACAGGCGTTGGAAGGTGAAGGTGGTCTTGGTTTACCTTCGTATGCGATGCCGGGTGCTAGTTTGTACATGGTGCAAGTTGATAAGCAAAGTTTAGAAGAAGTTAAGGCGAAAATTAAAGAAGTATCAGAAGGGAAGTAGTTGATTATATATTTTAGGTTATTGGAGTATGCGAACAACGGTACTCTAAAGGTATTTTAGTCTAATTGGTTAATTAAAAATAAATAATTAAGAAAAATTTATTGAGAGGAAAATTTATATAATGAGAAGAGAGAAAAGACAGTCACATTCAAAACAACTGTTTAAAAAAACATGGGAGAAAAAGATATTAATATTACTTATAACATTTTTATGTACAGCAGCATCGCTAGTATATAGTTTGTTTGTGGTAACACCACGATATGATTCAACTGCAAAAGTGTCAGTAGTGAGCCAAGGTAGTAAAGAATATAAGGAAATGCTTTTAACAGAGGAAGTTATGCAAAATGCGGCGGATAACAGTGATACAGGATATACTGCAAAGCAATTGTTGAAAAAAGTAAGTGTGGATGTTCAAAAGGATAAGAATATTGTAACTATTACTGCCAGGGATAAAGATCCACAAGTCGCGAGTGAATTAGTGGATTCTGTAAAAGAAGTGGCTATTGAGAAAATTAAAGAAATGACAAAATCTGAAGGTGTTGAGACTTTGGAAGATGCTAGTGTGCCAAAAGCACCAAGTTTTCCAAATATTCCTTTATTTGCGTTATTGGCGACTGCTGTAGGGTTTGTTCTATCACTTATTGGGGCAGTAGTGTTTGAACTTCTTGATGATAGAATTAAAGATCCAGAAGATGTGGAAAGAGGGATGGACGTAGCACTTTTAGGTGTTATTCCAGAGATGAATTTAGGAGAGAAGTAGGATAAGAAGATGGCACAGATAAATTTATTAACAAATAAGAATATGATAAATGCTGAGAGTGAAGAGTATTTTAGTGCGTTACGCTCGAATATTCAAGCTTTGGAAAATAATAAGAAAGTGATTATGATTTCATCTGTTTTAGAAGGTGAAGGAAAAACAACGGCTGCGGTAAATCTAGCTGTATCATTTGCTGAATTGGGGATGAAGACTATGCTTATAGATGCGAATACTCGTAACTCTAATATGGCGGGATGTTTTAAGTTCAAAAGTAATATTTGCGGGCTTACAAATTATTTAACAGGAACTGATCCTATTGAAGATACTATTTATGATGCTGATGTGAAGAATTTAAATATCATTCCGTCAGGGGCGAGAGCAAAAAATCCTACTGAAATTTTGCAAAATAAAAACTATAATATTATGATAGAAGTATTTAGAGAGTATTATGATGTCGTGATTATAGATACGCCATCAGTTGGAGATGTACCTGATGCAGCAGTAGTTGCAAAAAATACGGATGGATTTATAATGGTTGCAGAGGCTAACCGAGTGAAGAAAAAAGACTTAGAAAGCTGTATAGAGGAGCTTGAAAAAACTGGCTCAAAATGTATGGGAGTAGTTTTAAATAAATTCTATTAAAAAGATAACTAATTACATTAATTATTTGATAGTTGTAAGAGGTATAATTATATTCGGAGTATGGAAAAAGAATCCAGCTCCGAATTATTTTTTGTTAAATAAGGAGATATAAGTTACGTTATAAGTATAAAATTTCCTCTTCGAATCAATTGACAACAAAAGAAGATATGTGATAGAATGTAGATAAGTGAATGAGAGACGACTATCAAATTTCACCACGAAAGCCAATTGAAATTCGACTTCAATTGGCTTTTTATATTTTTTATTAATAATCACATACAAAGTGAAGTGTATGCGTCGTGGGCTAAAAAGACTACTTTTTCCCGTGACTATCTTTTAGCAAATAGTATTCTATCAGTAGGAGAATTGCTCCAGATAATAGATTCACAAGGATTTGAGAGACGACTGTCTCCATTTCACCACCTCCTTTTGGAGCTAGTAGCCTACTTCTATTATATCACTAGAGTCTATATTAGAAAAGAGTTTCTAGGTTTATTTAGTATTAAAATTATATTTTTAAGATTATGTAAATAGAGAGAGATTGAACATTCTTCCTCTTCGAATCAATTGATAGAAAAAGAAGATATATGATAGAATGCAGATAAGTGAATTGGACGATTATATTCACATGAGATCACGAAAAACAACTGAAGTGCTATTTCAGTTGTTTTTTTATATGAACTTTGTTAAATTTTAGGTCAACCCTGCTAATAATCTATATTATTTTGTTTATATAATTATAAAGTTTGTATTACATCTAATTTTGATGTAAAATTAAGTTGAAAGAGTAGTGAATTTTATAAAAATCTTTTCACATAAGATAATTACAAAAATCTCTGTAATTTTTAAATAATTATAATAAAGGGAGGAGAAACAATGGATAACAAAAAAATTATAAAATTTCCTGTAGGTAGAGAAGAATTTGCAACGGAAAAGGATAGAAGATACCAAAATTATGAAATTGGCAAAAATTATATAGAAATTGAATTTTCTTCTAAGCAGGTTGAAGAGGATTTTGCGGAATCAATGAGGATTTTTGGTGAATGTATTAAAAATATAGACAACTCTGAATGCACTTCTTATCTTGAAAAAGCAATAGCGCTATCTAAATATAATGTAGATGCTAGAGTATTTGAAATACTTACTAGAGATATCTCAGAGTTTGAAGTTGAGCATGCACTAATACAATTAAAAGATGAGGCATATAGGTTTGAAGAAGGGTTCATTCAAACTAGCAAAGTTCCTATTAATTTTTTACATTTTAAAGTTTGCAACCACTTAGCTGATTTTTATTTCAGTAATAAACTTTATAATAAAATCAGTAAAATATATTTAAATCCTTATATATTTTTTGAGATGGATGACGAGTTTGCAATGCCGATGTATTACAATTACATACTTTCTAGTCTTATATTAAATGATTTTGAGGAGACTAATCGTTGTTATAAAATGGCTCATAGATATGATAAAAATGATGATGAGGTTATTTTACTATCAAAAGTTTTTTACCACTTAATGCAAGGGGAAGAAAAAGAAGCGATTGCATTCTATAACAAAGCTATTAAGAAAAATAAATATGTTTTAGATGTCTTAGATAGAATAGCTAATCCGAATTTGATTAAATTTAGCACGGATAGCGATGAAAAGTATGTTGAGGCTCTTAGAATAGTTATGAAATTCGATTATTTCTTTAGTAAAGAATATTATTTTGATTTCTTTATGCACATAAGAGAAAGTGAATATGTAATCGGTGATAATTTGGATAAATATGCAGAACGTAAGGAAATTACAGTTGATGATATGAAGCGTGATAGATCGTTTGTGGCAATAAGAGATACGGAATTAAAAATTATGCATGAGAACTTTTTATTAACAAAAGAAGATTTCTTGAAAATCACGAAGTCTGAATTTCTTAAAATAAAAGGCTTAGGTAGAGGAACTATCCGAAACTTGCATTTGAACGGTGTAATGTTTGCTGATGATAGTGAGTTTGATATCCAGATGGAACTTATGGAGGATGACTTATGGTAAAACGTGATAGAGAATTTGAAATACTTCTTAAAGATTTTTTAAGAACGGAAGGTAAGAATTTTTCTAGTAAGGAAGAGGCTATCGAAGTATTTGAGCGACTTTATGACTTGGTTGAAGAAGGATATGGTATAGATACTCCTCTTGGGGATATTATTGATGCGATTGATGAAGAAGATATGAGTGCTGTCGATAAACTAAATGCTCTACGTGAACTTCATGAGGAGAATAAAGATGCTTTAAAAAGAGCTATTAGGCTGGGAGAGGATATCATGTATTCAGATAATGATGAAGATACTGAACAGATGATATTAGCGGACGTGCTTGCTGGGTATTATAGAGATGCTGGAATGTATAATGAAGCTGCGAAACTTTATAAATTTATGTTGGCAGCCAGTCCATCTGATTTTTCCGAGGTTACAGATGAATTGACAAAAGTATATGTTCATTTGAACAGTGAAAGCCTGATGCAGAATCATATCAAGTGCTTTGATTATGAAAAGTCGGAAGTTACACTATTATTGCTAAGTATTTTTAGTATAAATCGAGAAAAGTTTGATGAAGCTCACTATTATATGACGAATCTTAAAAAACTTAATACTTATACTGGTAATATTTTCAAAGGTGGATTTAAAAAGGTTTCAGACTATATAATAGGAGTACCAGATAATGAGAAAGGTGTTAATAAGGAAAAAACTTTTGAGATTCACTATGCTGCTACCATAGCTGAAGAGTATTTGCTTAATAGATATCATTATGAAATATTAGAAAGATTATACAAATCAGAGATGGAAAGAAGAGAGTATCTGATTGTAGAAGGCCGATTTAATATTTCCAAGGAAATGATGAAAAAAGATCCTATTTTCGCAGGGATGGAAAGACAACTGAATAAGTTTATCAATGTCGAATTGTATAATAAAGAAATCATCGAGGAATATACAGAAAAAGAATTGAGAAAATTAGATGGTATAGGAGCTACAGTCATTCAAAAATTAAAAAATAATGGTGTCAAGTTCAGAGAGGAATAAAAGATAGGATTTATAATCTTAGTAGAACTTAACTGTCGAAAATTTGTATATATAAAAAGTGGAAAATTTGGGAAGAGGTAGTGACTCCAAAATCATGATTTCGAAGAAATAAGATTTTGAGGGGTCACTACATGTTTCTCAGATTTTTTATTATTCAAATATTTCAGCTAAAAATTCTTCACTAAGTGTATATATTTTTGGGTTCTTCTTAATCACTGTAATCTTATCTTCATTTTCTTCTAAATATTTATTTAAGGTTCTTTTAGAAATTTCTAAAACATTAGACACTTCGTCATGACTTATTAAAGCATCTTTAGCACTAAACAAATGACTTTGTAGAAGTAGGAATAGTATATTTTTAAGTTTATCATCAGCGATATTATCGTTAATATAGTTTCTAGCTATGAACATTTTTTCAATATTTTCTGTTAAGAAAGATAATATATGTTCTTGTCCTGAAACTAAAAGTTCTAAGTTTTCTTTAACAAATAGAGTCATGTCACCTTTGTTTAAGGGGTGTGACGTCTTCTCAAAACTCTTATAGTATTTATTTTTATTTCTATTAATGCTGTATGAAAGAGTGATTGCCGTAAATATATCTACTACACTCGTAAGAGATTTGGCGAGTAAGTATCTTCCTACACGACCATTGCCATCATAAAAAGGATGGATGTATTCAAAATAGTAGTGCCCAATAAAAATTTTGTATAGTTTTGGCAAGTTATCATAATTCATAAATCTAATTAAATCAGCTAATCCGTTGTTAATATCATCTTCAGTTGCTAAACCATGATGAATAATATCATTCCCAGCATAAACGCTTACGCTTCCTTTTCTAAAAACTTCTCCATCCAAAACATCTTCTTTTGAAACCTCTTCTCCAACGAGAACATCATAAATTTTTCTGAAATCATTAGGTTCGAGTATTTGTACTTTTTTGTCTAAGTAAGAATACAATGTTGCCATACCAGTAAAACGTCTAAGGTTAGGAGAATCACTATCTTTTTTAGAAAGTGCTTCGCTAATCTCTTTTTTAGAACTATGGATACTTTCGATTTCATTAGTACTTTGAAGTTCATTAATAAGCAACAAATTAAAGAACTTCTCTTGTGCAGCTTCTGGAAGTATACTTTGTTTGGCAATAATTTCAGCACTATTAGTATAAATTTTCTCTAGAATTAAGATCAATTCTGCAGAATTGTATATAAATAATGGATGCTCTTCTGGTTTTCTTACACCCTTAATAAAGGGATTGATTTTAAGTGAAGTAACAAAAGTAGAAGGAGAATGGATTCTATTGTTATACTCGTCTTCTATATCAAAATTCATATGAAATAATTTTTCTAGTGAATAATACTTGTTCATATAAATCACCTACTTTAATCTATTTTTAATAATTATAGCATATTCAAAATGGAAAAAATAGTCAAAATTTCCATTTTGAGAAGAAAAAACGAATTTAAAATGGAAAAAACAGGCAAAATTTCCATTTTGAGAAGAAAAAATGAGTTCAAAATGGAAAAAACGGGCAAAATTTCCATTTTGAGAAGAAAAAATAAGTTCAAAATGGAAAAAATAGTCAAAATTTCCATTTTGAGAATAGATGGAGTAGTGTAGCTTAATATAATAGCCTGCTTACTATAAAAACCTCTTTTGTACCTTTATTAAAACTAGTGTTTTTGAAAAAAATACAAAGAGAGGTTATTTTGATATATTTTAGTTTATCGTTTTGAATATTCTACAGCACGAGCTATTTTAGGTCTTGCAGGATTTTTGTCAATATGATTTTCTTCTAATAATTTCTCAAATGCAACTAATCCCGACTCATAATCTTTAGTCTCAAATTCTAACTCATAGTCGACTATATCGTTAATGAATGTCGTTTTATCAAGTACCAATAAATTTTCATTTAAAGTCACCTCGTGTCTTAATGTCTCGATTTTTTGAATAAGCATAGGTGTTTTAATCTTTACATTCATACGCTCTATCTCGGTTATAATTTCATTTGGTAAAACTGGTAGGACAGTTGGTTCTTTAGGATACTTTTCATCAAGAGGAATATTTATTTCAATATTTTGTGTTTTTCCTTTTATCTTCAAAGTCATCTCGGTTTTCTTGTTAGTATAACGTATTCTAAGAGCTGCACCGATTTTTTTGAAGTTTTCATCTGCATCATCATAATAGAAATTTTTATTAATTATTTCTTCAGAATTCTTCAAATCATATTTTTTAAATAAGGTTAGGTACTGCTCTTCAGACAGTAAATTTTTAAATTCTATTTCTATCTCTCTCATGAAATTTCCTTTCTCTTTTCAATCGCAATAATAAATGGTGCGTTGTTTTTCTGATTAATGAATTGATAAACCAATACTTCAGCTACTTTTTGATCAAGATTTTGAAGTTCGTTTAACAATGATTCTTTTTCCACCTTGCCGTTTTCATGACCCCAATATACAACAATAACAATTCTACCACCAATCTCTAGTCGCAATAAAAACTTTTTAATAGTCTCAAGTGTCGTCTCGGCTAGTGTAGTAATCTCATGATCTGCATTTGGCAGGTATCCCAGATTAAAGACAACTGCACGGATTTTTTCATCTATATACTTATCAAATTCGAAGTGTGAATCGAGAACAATTTCACATTTATCCGTTAGTTCGGCTTCTTCAATTAGCTTCGTAGTATTATCTATTGCCAGAGTTTGGATGTCGAATGCATATACTTTTTTAGCTGAAGTTTTTGCTAGGAACAACGTATCATTACCATTTCCAGCAGTAGCATCAACAACGACTGAATTTTTATCTATAACTTCTTTTAATAATTTTTTACTGAAAGTTAAAACTTTATCCATCTTATTATCCTTATAAAATTATTTTTCTCTATGTTTTTTCATTTCGTTAAGTATATCGTTTAGTTCGTAGTAGTTATCGCTTGCGATTGTAAAATCAAGTGAAGTAGTGATGATTTCTGCTAATAACTTAGAATTATCACTTGTATAGTCTTCCTCTCGGTTTAAATTTGCTTTAAGATCTGCGACAAGTTTTTCTAATTTATCTACTAAATCAGCTTCTGTAATATCGTCATTCTCATCGAAATCTTTGGTGTAATCTTTAATATTGAAGCTAAGTCCATCTTTTAGTGGTGCAATATATAAAGCGCGTAGATTATTTACATCTTCGCCAACAGCAGCAGAAAGTTCATGAAGAGGTGATGTGTAAATTTTCTCATCTACAGCGCCGGCCTGCTCGATTACAGTAACCTCGTGATCATAAGGGTAAAACGACATAAGTTCATCTGAGACATTAGCTGCAGTTAAATCATCATAACACTGTGTAATAAGTAGGTGTTGAAGCGGATTAACCTGTCTTAACGTCTCAAGTGCAGTAGCATCTACAAGAGAAAAACCTTCCACAGGATCAAACTGTGCTGCGTTAAAGCAAGAATCTAAAAAACTCTCGCCACCAACGATTTTTACATCTTTATCACTATTTATAAGTAGTTGAGTAGTCAACTCGGCAACCATAGGATGACCCGGAACAAGATATATCACATCGTTATTTTCAGCTTTCTCAATGATGTAGTTTGCTATGCTGTTATATGTATTCTCAAAGTTTTCGTTTTCTGTATAAAACTTATCGCAAGTCTCAAAAGAAATATTATTCTCCGCTAAGAAAGAAATCGCCGGATGCTCTTTAGTACGAGCAATAACTACAGCATTTGTATTGTTTAATAATAGTTGTTTAATATTCTCTTTAATATTTGAACTGTCATTAGGACCAAGTCCGATAATGTAAATCATAGGGTGTACTCCTTTTTTCTAATATTTAACAAATGATTTTTAATAAAAAATAATATATAAAACATTTGTATAGTACATTTTCTAACATAGCTATTATACCATAAATAACGTTTTTCCTGATTAAAAAAAATATATAAAAGAAGATGAGAAGTAAAAAAAATATTAGTAACACAACATAAGTATTATCAAAAAATATCTAAAATATAAAAAATAATGATATATTCCACATTAATAAACAACTGTGTTTACTACAGTTAAGAGAAGAAAAATGTATAAAGGGAGAAAAGTTGCACAAGGGAATATCATAAAAAACAACCAAGTCAGCATTAAATTAATTACAGTAAGTCTGTAAAAAGTGGCGCGAAGCTATAAATTTAAGAGGATTTGAAAAATAATACAAATCTAAGGGAACATTAAATTTTTGTCTATACAACGAAGGATTGAAGCGGAAATATTTTCGGAATAAAAAATTGTTTTCCGATAAGAGAAGAATGACTTATCCTTGATATATTAGCATTTACATATACTTTTAGAAATGATATAATATAATTATAATAATATATTTATAAGGAGGAATTGAATATGTCAATTAAAGCATTAAAAGTTGCTAAAGCAGCATTAAAAACACCAGGAGTATTTGCAGGAGGAGTAGCATTTGGGACTTTCGGTCTTAAATTACTATCAAGCAAAGATGCTAAAAAAGGATACTCTGTTGTTTTATCAAAATTATATAAAGCAAAAGATGGAGTAGAGGGAACTGTTTCAAACATCAAACAACACGCTGATGATGTAGTAGCGGACGCAAAAGATTTATACGAACAAGAAAAAAGAGAAAGCAATCTTCAAGAATTAGAGGAAAAATAAGATGGAGTTTAAAATACTACATCTTTCAAGTGAAAGAGCGAGAATTAAATCAAGTTTTCGCATAACACCGGATGTTAAAGTATATTTTAAAAAGCAAGCATCAAAAATTCAAAACATTAAAAAAGTGGACTTTTATGAAGATGAGTACACTTTTGTTATTATGTTTAGTAAGGGAAGTAAATCTTGTTTACAGGAATTTTTCAAATTAGTAGACAAAGAGAAAGTAAGATATTGCTATGAAAATCCAGTTGAAAAAGTTGAGGAAACTCCTTATTCAATAATAATGAATGCTTTGTTTTGGAGAGGGATGTCTAAATTATTCATGCCACTACCACTAAGAGTTGTATATACTTGGTGGAAAGCATCAGGATATTTAAAAGATACTTTAAAATTATTAGCGCATAAGCAAGTTACTATGGAAACTCTTGATTCTGCAGCTATCTTTGTATCGTTAGCTACAGGAGCGCGAGATACAGCAAGTTCTATTATGTTTATCCTAGAATTAGGAGAATCTTTAAACAATTGGTCAGAAAAAAAATCAGTAAAAGTGTTAGAGGAGAGTCTAACATCTATGGACAAAGAAGTATGGCTTGTTGGAGAAGAAGGGAATAGAAAAATAACTTGTTCAGAAGTGAAAAAGGATGATATTATCCTAGTTTCAGAAGGAAATGAAATTTTATTTGATGGAATAGTGATGAATGAAGGGGCTAGTGTTGATGAGAGTTCATTGACAGGAGAAAGCTTCCCGGTTGTAAAAAACATCGGAGATAAAGTATTTTCTAATACGATTGTTGTTAACGGTGAGGTTAAACTTAAAGTTGAAAATCCCCAAGTAAATGGTCGTATTCATCATTTAATTCAGCTGATGAAAGATTCTGAAAGTAGAGAAGATGCATATCATTACAAATACATTAAATTAGCAGATAGTATTGTAAAATACAACTTCTTAGCTATGGGATTAACATATTTATTTACAAGATCTTATGCTAAGGCGATCTCGTTCTTACTAGTAGACTATTCATGTGCGTTGAAATTATCAACACCAGTTGCGTATCTAACTACTATTAAGAATCTAATTGACAAGAAAATTGTCGTAAAAAATTCTGTAACTCTTGATAAATATGAGGACATCGATACATTTGTTTTTGATAAAACAGGGACAATAACAGTATCTAAGCCATATATTCAAGAAGTTCTACCATTTTATGAATATTCTTATGAAGAAGTTCTTAAAATTGGTGCATGTTTAGAAGAACATATCTACCACCCTATCGCTAGCGCTGTAGTAAGTAAGGCGGAAGAAGATGGTATTGAACATGAAGAAATGCATACAGAACTTTATCATATTGCTTCAAAAGGAATCGTTTCTCACATTGATGGAGAAAAAGTTGTTATTGGAAGTAGACAATTATTAAAAGATGAAAATATAGTTGTAACTACTGAGCAAGAACAAATCATAGCGGAGAAACAAGAACAATATAACCTATTATTCTTAGGTTATAAAGAGAAATTAATCTCAATTTTCTGTGTGGATATCCCATTAAGAGGCGAAGCAAACGCAGTTTTAACTGAACTTAGAAATAAAGGTAAGAAAGTTGTTTTATTAACAGGGGATAATGAAGTTAGAACTAAGAAAATCTTAAACGATGTAACTTTTGACGAAGTTCATACAAGCATGACTCCAGTTACAAAATTTGAATACATAAGAAGTGAAAAAGAAAAAGGGCGTCGAGTACTGATGATTGGTGATGGTCTAAATGATTCTGCAGCATTATCAGAAAGTGATGTGAGTATCGTTATGAGCGAAAGTGCTGATCTTTCTAAACAAATTAGTGATGTCGTATTAAAATCAGATTCATTAGATTCATTATTACTTCTTTCAGATGTTTCTAAAACACTACGTGCTCAAATGAGCAATAATGTTAAGAGCACGGTATCTATTAATACCTTATTAATATTCTTAGGATTGGTAAACGTACTGCCTTCTAAATTCTTAGCATTACTACATAATCTAACAACATTTAGTATTGTGTTGAAGAATTTTAATATTAAGTAGGGTGGAAATTAGCTTGTGTCTGTACATAATATAGGTGTTAACTCATATATGTATAAAATATAGGAGTTAGTTTGCAAGATTATGTAAACTAAATAGAATCATAAGCGTTAGTATATGTAAACTAAAAAAACAATAAAACTCGAATCTAGGAGAAATCTTAGGTTCGAGTTTTTTTCAGGTATAGGCAAAATATTTTGTTTGATTTAGATGTATTTTCATTAGAAAATAAATATATTTTAGAGTATAATGAAGATAAGTAAGATAAATAAGTAAAGGGTTTAGTGTAAAGTTTCATATTAAAATTATAGGGGGATAAGAAAATGGAACAAGTACGACATAAAGACGCACGACCAACAATGGATCTAGTTCCCATATTAGGAAAAATGGAGTAGAAGCGGTATTACTATTTAATTATATTAATATGAAGTGAAACTAACTACAGATTTTTTAAAGGAAGTGAAACAATGTTTGATAAGATTGATAAGTTACAGGAGAAAATAGCAAAGCTTAGGCCTTTAAACAAGACTGAACTTGAAAAGCTAAGAGAAAACTTTATTATAGAGAATACTTATAACTCTAACGCTATTGAGGGAAATACTCTTACTTTAAGGGAAACGTCTTTAATATTGCAGCAAGGTATTACCATTCAAGGTAAAAAGGTACGTGAACATTTAGAGGTAATAGGATATAAGGATGCTTTTTATTACATTCTAGATATTGTTAACGAGCCATTGACAAAACAAGTTATAAAAGATATACATAGCTTGGTTTTAATGCATGATAGAGAGAATAAAGGAGTATTTAGACGTGTTAACGTTCAAATATTAGGTTCTAGCCATAAGACTAGTGAACCGCAAGAAATAGAAAGTAATATTGATAAGTTATTAGTTAAATATGAAGCGTGGAAACAAGAACATCATATTATTAAAGCTATAGCATTGTTACATCTAGAATTTGAAAGTATACACCCGTTTATTGATGGAAACGGAAGAACAGGAAGATTAATTCTTAATTTTGAATTAATAAAACATGGATTGCTACCAGTAAATATTAAATTTACAGATAGGGAAAAATACTACAATAGTTTTGATGAGTATCATACAAATAGTAATGCTGATTATCTAACTGACTTAATAGCGAATTATGAAGTTGAAGAACTTGAAAAGTATATTAGTATGATAGATTGTTAAAATAGATTATGAACAGTCAATAAATAGGGAGCGGCTCAAAAATCGTGATTTCTTAAGGAATCGCGATTTTTGAGTCGCTTCCATGCAATCTTCTGTTAAAATTACGAAAAAATGATAATTCGTGGTACAATATAACTAAAATGTTATAAGAAATTAAGAGGATGTACTATGGGTAAAAAAATAAGAAAATTTCCATCGATAAAAAAGAATAATAATTTCGCCTTGGATAGAGAAATAGAGCTGGTATATACAGAACTACAAGAAAATACTTTTAAGAATATAAAATTTATTAACAAAGAAGATCAACTGGATTTTAATGAATCGTTAAAACTTTTTGCTAATTTTATGGTGACAGGAGATAAGAAATTTATTGAAAAAGCACATCTAAAATCACCTTATAATATATTTGCTAATATATTTATGTTATCTGAACAACAAAAATCTCCCCTTGAAATAATAGAGGATATTGATGAGTTGAAATTTAAAACTGTAAAATATCCAATTGTAGGTAATCCTAATTTCAAGAATGATTTTAATAAGGTTGTAATTCAGCATTTGATTTCAATTTATCTTGATAATCAAATGTATAGTGCAATTCCTAACGCTAGTCTTATTTGGATAAATCTTGAAAAAGGAGAGCTTAAACTTGATGGTATTTTAATGGATACTATTATAGCATATTTAAAAATTGATTCTGCAGATAGATTTTATAGGTTGTATAATGAATTATCACCTGCCTCAAAATTAGATGAATTTGTTCAATTAGCTAAGATAATATTTGATATTAGAAGGTTGGATGATGAAGAGGTTGTAGAAACGATGGCGACTCTAAAATATATTAATCCGAAAATTGAGAGATTGCTAGACATTGTATCTAGTGGAAAATTATTTAATGAAAATGAATTTACTAGATTAATACATAGTGAAACAAGGGTAGAACAATTAATTGAATTTATTATGGTTGATTATGTGATAGAGTATTTAATGTGGGTTAATTCTCGTATAAGAACTGGAAAACAATTAAATGAAAAAATTAAAGTAAGAAATATGTCTGTAGAAACAATGAGAACTGATTCAATTTTCGAAAACCTGAGTACTCAGGTGCTGAAAGCTCTGAAAAAAGAAGGATTGTTAACAAAGAAAGATTTCTTAAACGTTACAGAAAAATATTTATTAAATGAAGTCGATAATGTAGGGAAGAAATCTATAAAACAATTAAAAGAAAATGGTGTAGAGTTTAAAAAGGAGGTAAGAAGCTAATATGAAAAACGAACAGGCAATCGAGTTGTTAGGTCCAGATTGGGAAAAGGTATCAGAAATTATATCAAAATATCATGAAGAAATAAATAATGAATTAGATAAACAATCTACACTGACACAAGTAATTTATTTAGATAAAGTTATAAAAAATTTAAAATTTATTTTTAACTTAGCATCTGAAATGAATGTTAATTTAGAGAAAACTGACTGGGGGAGAGCGGTATTAGATATTTTTTCAATAACTGCAGAAAAGTTTAAAGAAGCTCATAAATATACAGATAGTTTGGAACTATTATTGTTGATTTATTTAGTTAATCCAAGCAATAAGGCTTCAATAGCGTATGAGATAGCAGAACTGTGTGTAGAGCTTGGTAGGCATTTTATTTTTGAGGAATATTTCCATGATACCACAGATATAGAGCTGCTAATGGCAGGAACATTGTCAGCTATTATGGAAGGAGATGAAGAAGAGGCTAGGGTTTATTTCGAGAGATTACGAGAAGAACATCGTGATGTAGCACTATTTTTCGAAAAAGACTTACTCTTTACCAATAATATAAAAAGAACTATTCCAAAAACATTAAAAAATAATGACGAATTTTTTAATATATTGATGAGATATAAAGAATATTTACAGAGTGAGCATATTTATCATGTCCTTAAATATTTCGCGAAAAATCCAGTGAATATACGAAAAATTAAAGAAGAGAAAGAAAAAATCCAAAGACAAAAGATGGAAATGGATAGATTTTTACAAGAATTAGGTATTAACCGCAGTGATTATGCGTGGAATCTTGTGAATTTTGGAATTGGAACTAAAGATGATTTCAAGAACTATACTAAGAAAGAAGTTTTAAGCATAGATGGTATTGGACCAAAGACTATTGCGAAGTTAGAAGAAGCGGGTATAGAGTTTAAGGAAGTATAAAAGATAGAGAACAACAACTAGATAAAATAAATTTTTATCAGTTGATAAAAAGTATATGTTGAGCAGAAACTCGAATCTGGGGAACTGGATTCGAGGTTTTTTAGGTACTCCCGCAAGTCTATATTTTTAAATTGTATCAACTATTTAGAATATGGTACAATTTATTTATATTAGAAATTTAAGGAGATGCTATGGATATTTTTATATTATTACTAATTATCACATTAATATATCTATTGCCCGTGAATAATGACTATTTAGGAGTGAATTCAACTAATGGATTAAAAGGGCTTTTAGCGTTAGGTATAGTATTTCATCACTTATCACAATGGGTAACAACAGGAACAGAGTTTGTTAACTTTAAGTATATGGGAACATATATAGTATCTGTGTTTTTCTTTATATCAGGTTATGGATTGTATGTTCAGAATAATCGAAAAGAAGACTATCTTGATAATTTTTTATCTAAAAGATTGTCGAAGATTTTAACGCCATTTATTGCTATATCTAGTATATATTTAATTTATAGAAATATAAATGGACAAGCGTTAACTATTACTTTCTTTGTAGATCTATTTAAAAAAGGAAGCACGGTTATATATAACGGTTGGTTTGTTGATATAATTATTTTGATGTATGTATTTTTCTACATATCATTTAAAATATTTAGTAATAGGACTGTAGCGATATTAGTAAATACGCTGTTAATAGTAGGATATATTATCTTAGCTATTAAATTAGGATATGGTTTTTGGTGGTATAATAGTAGTCTTCCTTTTGTATTAGGATTGCTATGGGCGAAGAATAAGAAATATATAGATGAAATTTTGAATAAGTATTATTTTATAATACTAGTGTGTATTACAAGTTTATTATTTATTTCTCATCAATATAGTTTTGTTCTAAAGAAACTTCATATAGTGGATAGTTATAGTTATGCATTTTTAGCTAATATAGATAATGTTATATTTACTATTTTCTTTATTTTGATAGTAAGAAAAATAGATTTTTCCAATAAGTATCTACTATTTTTAGGTAAGATTTCATTTGAGTTATATATGATTCATGGATTGGTGATATCAATTTTTGGAAAGTATTTTATTACTTCTAGACTA
Organism: uncultured Gemella sp.; assembly: GCF_963529685.1. GTDB lineage: Bacteria > Bacillota > Bacilli > Staphylococcales > Gemellaceae > Gemella. Next base: position 69,330 of record NZ_CAUSAI010000002.1, on the reverse strand, counting down.
AATGATGTTGTATTTACTATTCTAGTGGCAGTTACTAGTATCACTTTAGCGTGGATAATCAATTTTATAATAAAGAAAATTAGTATAAAGACAACCTAATTTGGTTGTCTTTTTTTACTTCCATTTCTTCTGTTCTAGTATGAAATATGGTATAATAAAGAGATGAAATAAATTAGTAGAGCTAATCGGGAAAGTTGGTTAGCTGTTAAGGTGAAAGATGAACATTGATAATAGATTTGAAACAGAAGCGGTAAAAAAGTATAGAGCTTCGATTGAAAAGAAGAAAGTATCGTTATTTCTGAAATTACTTTTTGATAAGGTATTGGCATTAATTTTGCTTATCCCTTTATCGCCGATAATTTTCGGAATAGCTATTTGGATAAAACTTGATAGTGAAGGGCCTGTGTTTTACAGGCAAGAGCGTATAACTACATATGGTCGAACTTTTAGAATCTTTAAGTTTAGAACTATGGTTAAGGATGCTGATAAGCTGGGGACGGCTGTTACTCAGCAAAATGATCCACGTATTAGCAAAGTTGGTCATAAACTTCGTAAACTTAGATTAGATGAACTGCCGCAGCTTATAAATGTCTTACTGGGTGACATGAGTTTTGTTGGAGTAAGACCTGAAGTTGCGAAATATGTAGATAAATATACTGATGAAATGAATGCAACACTTCTTCTTCCTGCTGGGATAACTTCTCCAGCGAGTATAGAATACAAAGATGAAGATGAAGTTATTGAGAAGTTCAAGGGAAGCGGGAGAAGTGTAGATGAAATCTATGTGGAGGAGATTCTTCCAGATAAGATGAAATATAATTTAAAGTACATTGAAGAATTCAGTGTTATAAATGATATAAAAATAATGATAAGAACTGCTGTTGCGGTTGTTAAATAAGATTATAATAGTTAAAGTAGAGTTTTAATAATTAGGAGTTTGAGATGAAAAAATATAATATACCATTTTCTCCACCAGACATTAGTGATGGAGAAATAAATGAAGTAATAGATACTTTAAAATCAGGTTGGATTACAACTGGACCGAAGACAAAAGAATTAGAAAGAAGATTATCAGAATTTACTAACACACCGAAAACTGTTTGCCTTAATTCTGCAACTGCAGCTCTAGAGCTAACATTACGTGTTCTAGGTATTGGTGAAGGTGATGAGGTAATTGTTCCTGCGATGACATATACTGCTTCATGTAGTGTAATTTATCATGTTGGAGCGAAGGCTGTTATCGTTGATATCGCAGAAGATAGCCATGAGATGAATTATGCTGCTTTAGCTAATGCTATTACTGAGAATACTAAAGCTGTTATTCCTGTTGATTTAGCGGGAATTCCATGCGATTATGATAGAATCTTTGAAGTAGTAGAGAGTAAAAAACACTTATTCAAAGCAAATAGTGAATATCAAGAAAAACTTGGTAGAGTGGCTGTTGTGGCTGACGGAGCACATGCTTTAGGAAGTGAGTATAGAGGTAAAAAGATAGGTTCTGTAGCTGACTTTACTACATTCTCGTTCCATGCTGTTAAGAACTTCACTACTGCTGAAGGGGGAAGTGTAACTTGGAAAGAAAATCCAAACTTTGATAATGAAGAATTATATAAAGAATATCAAATATATTCTCTTCATGGTCAAACAAAAGATGCATTAGCAAAAACAAAAGCAGGATCTTGGGAATATGATATTGTTATTCCTGGATACAAATGTAATTTAACTGATATCGCAGCATCTATTGGATTAGTTCAACTAGACCGTTATCCTAAACTTTTAGAACGTCGTGAAGACATTATAGATCAGTACAATAAAGGATTCAAAGGGACAAGAATTACAGCCTTAAGTCATAGTTCAGAAGATTATAAATCTTGTGGACATTTGTATATAACTCATATCGAAGGTGCAACATTTGAACAACGTGGTGAGATAATTGTTAAGATGGCTGAACGTGGAATTAGCTGTAATGTACATTATAAACCATTACCTTTACTAACTGCGTACAAAAATTTAGGGTTTGAAATTGAAAATTATCCTAATGCTTATAATTACTATGTTAAGGAAATAACATTACCTTTACATACTAGACTAAGTGATGAAGACGTGGCTGTAATTATTGATAACTTCATGGAAATAGTCGAGGAGGTAGTAGGTGAGTAGTTTAAAAGAAATGCAAAATAAAAGCTTAGAAATGGCTGAGTATTTTGTAGAATTTTGTAAAAAACATGGCTTACTTTGTTATCTTTGTGGTGGTGGAGCCATCGGTGGACTTCGAAATAAAGGATTCATACCTTGGGATGATGATTTAGATTTTTTCATGCCTAGAAAAGACTATGAAAAACTTCCAGAACTTTGGAGAAAGTATGCCAAGGAACAATATTTCTTATCAAAAAGCGATAGTAACTTTGTCGATAGAAATCTATTTATCACGATTCGAGATAGAGAAACAACATGTATAAAACCATATCAGCAAGATTTGGATATGCCACATGGTTTAGCTTTAGATGTTATTCCTTTGGATTATTATCCTAAAAATGAAGCTGACAGAAAAAAACAAGTTCGTTGGGCATTAATTTATTCGTTATTCTGTGCGCAGACTATTCCAGAAAAACATGGTGCAGCAATGAGATGGGGTGGCGCTATTCTTTTAGGTTTAACACCAGGCAAACTACGTTATAAAATCTGGAAAAAAGCTGAAAAAGAAATGATGAAGTACACACGTGAAGAAAGTGATGGAATAACAGAACTTTGTACAGGCCCACGCTATATGATGAAAAAATACCCGATTGAAGCATTCGAAGATAATATCTTTATAGATTTTGAAAATACTAAAATGCCGATACCTGTAGGATATGATATTTATTTGAAAACAGCATTTGGTGATTATATGACACCTCCACCAAAAGAAAAACAAGTTCCACATCATGATTCGGTAATAGTGGATATGGAAAATAGTTATCTTAAGTATAAAGGGGAGTATTATGGACGAAAAAATTAGTGTAATAGTACCAGTATATAATGTAGAACAATACTTAGAACGCTGCGTAGACTCAATTATCAATCAAACGTATAAGAATTTAGAAATTATTTTAGTAAATGATGGATCAACTGATAACAGTGGAAAACTTTGCGATGAATTAGCCAAGAGAGATGATAGAATAAGAGTTATTCATAAGGAAAATGGTGGTTTATCGGATGCGAGGAATGCTGGTATAGAAGAAGCCGAATCAGACTTAATTGGATTTATAGATAGTGATGATTATATTGATGAAGATATGTATGAGTTACTGATAGATAATTTAAGAGAAACTAATGCAGATTTATCAATGTGTGGTCATTATGATGTTTATAATAATGTTTCTGAAGCGCAAGTAACTGAAAAGAAAACATGGGCGCTTAGTCCCGAAGAAGCTATTAAGATGGTTATGGAAGCAAAGATATTATCTGTAACAGCTGTTAATAAATTATATAAAAAGAGTTTATTTTCAGAGTTTAAATTTGAAATTGGGAAAATCGCTGAAGATGCATTTATTATGATAAAACTTCTTGATAAATGTAATATAGTAGTAGCGACAAATGAAAAAAAATACTACTATGTGCATAGAGAAAATAGTATTACTACGCAAAAATTCTCAACTAAATTTCTAAATGTAATAGAAGCTTATGAACAGAATAAAGAGATTATTTTAGAGAAATACCCTGAATTAAAAGAAGTAGCTCAGATGAGAATGAATTGGGCGTATTTTTATGTATTAGATAGGTTATTGTTAGATAAAGATTATACTGATAAAAAATTAGAAAATAAGTTAATATCGTATTTAAAAGATCATAGTAAGAGTATTTTAACAGATTCATTATTGACAAAAGGTAGAAAAATTGGATTTGTTGCCTTATTATTGAATAGAAATCTATATAGAAAAATAATAGAGAAGAGAGGATATTAATTAGAGTATGTTAAAACAATTAGAAAAAAATTATTTTAAAATAAATCTGGCATTTATCTTAATTGTTGCGGTTTATTGTATGTGTGGTTTAATTGTTCCGCTACAATTTATTTCAGCTAACAAGATAGTTGCAGGGGGAATGACGTTGCTTGGAATTCTTTTAGCAACGTATAATTTAGTTATTAAGAAAGTATATCTGAAGATAAAAACAATAGAATACTTATTACTATTTTTTGCTTTTAATATAATTACTAGTATTCTAGTGATATCTTATGGTTATTCTACAAATATTAAAAACACGTTGATATTTTATATTTATTTCTTAACAGTATTCCCTATATTTACTGGAATTACTAGAGAAGAGGGTAAAACATTATATAATTGCTTTTTCTATATGGTTACTGTACTTAATACATTTGGAGTATTAGTCTCATTAGTTCAATTCGTATTATTGAAAGGCTACAGAGTACACGACTATAAAGGATTGTATATTAGACAAGGGTTTATAGAATCTAGATTATTCGGTATTTTAGCAAGTCCTAACTTTTTATCATTAGTTTCATTAATTGTAATTATATTTTTAGCTTCAAAAATCTGTAGTATTGAGAGAAACTATAGATATTTAACTTATACGGCTATTGCATTGAATTTTATCTATATTGTACTATCTGGTTCGAGAACAGCTTTTATTTGTACGATATTAGTATCTGTAGTATATGCGTTTGTAATGTTCTACCAAAAAGGGAATGTTAAATCCATATTTAAGGTGATTTTAGCAATAATAGTTGTTTTATTTAGTTATAAAGCTGTTAATTATACAAGTGAACAATATTTAAAATTCAACAAAGAGAGAATTGAAGTACAGGATAAGAATAATAATCTTTCTCTTGAAAGAACAGATACAAGCGAAGAAAATATTTCTAATAACAGATTTGCGATTTGGAAATCAACAGCTTCGTTTATACCTAAAAAACCGATTTTCGGATATTCTGGAGGAAATTGGTATGAAATAGGTAAGAAGATCAATCCAGATGAATATATTATAAGAGAGCATTATCTAACTCATAATGGATACTTAGAAATCTTATTTTATAATGGATTAACAGGATTTGCTACGATGGGAGTATTCGTATTATCATTTTTTGTTTCAATGGTAAAAAGAATCTTAAAAGAGAAGAAAGAGGAGATCGTAAATAAGGAAGCATTGTCGATACTATTGATGATTATAGTTATTTTAGTATCTAATTTATTTTTAAGTTCTACGTTTTATGGTATCTCATTATTAGGAATGATATTATTCTTAACATCTGGATATTATTATTCAGTGGTTAGTTCTGATAAAAAAGATTACAGAAAATTAAATATAGATGAAATAAAAGAAGTTGAATTAGGAGTTATGGATTATATCCATAAAATTTGCCAAGAAAAAGGTATTAACTATACACTAGCTTATGGGAGTCTATTAGGAGCTGTTAGGCATAAAGGATTTATTCCGTGGGATGATGATTTGGATATTGCATTGAAGAGACAAGAATACGATAGATTGTATGAAGCAATACAAGAAGATAATGATAAAATCTATAAAGTAGTTTCTTGGGAAAACGATGCTAGGTATCCTTATCCATTTTACAGAGTGTATGATAGTAGAACTGTTTATGAAAATAATTATATACAGAATGATATAGAATTAGGGATTTGCGTTGATGTTTTTCCTTTTGATGATTATAAAGATGTAAATAAAGAAATTACGAAATTAGACATGTGTCGTCGATTATCTGTATATACTTTATATGGTATAAGAAATAAAGATGCTGGAGTTAAAAACCTTACAAGATATTTATTGTTAATAGTATTCAGATTGACAAGAGTGAAAATATGGAATAAGAGATTAAATAATTGTTCCAAAGCTTCTGTGGATAGTGGATATATTGATTATCTTATGGAATCTAAAAGATACAGCACAAAGATAGATAGTAAATCATTGGATAAAGTAATCGATAGTAAATTTGAAAATAGAATATATAGAATTCCCCAAGAATACGATCATATTCTAACTACGATTTATGGTTCTGATTATATGGAAATACCATCAGTAGAAAAAAGAATACAGCATGACAATTTTGTAGCGTATATAAAAAAGGAGAAGTAATATGTTACAATGGCTTAAGAGAAGTTTAGCCAGTTTTTTAGGTGATAAAAAAGATGTGGTTAAAAATCTTCCTTTAATAAAAAAATTGAATGAAAAAGCAAATATTGAATTAGACTCTAAAAGAAGTATTTTATTAGAAGAAAATTTTGAGGAGATTTTAAACATAGTTTATGGCTTTGATTTAAAGAATTATGATATTTGGTTAGATTTTGGAACTTTATTAGGATACTACAGAGAAAATGATTTTATAAGCCATGATTTGGATATGGATTTCGGAGTTCAAGTTTCAAATTTTGAAGAATTCGAAGTGGTAGAAAAATATCTTATAAATAATGGATTTAAAAGAACGAAAGAATTTTATTATAATAAAAGTTTAGTTGAATTATCTTACAGCTATAAAGGGCTTAATGTAGATTTTATTATCTATAAAAAAGAAGGTGATAAAATCTCTTCTGACACAATATTTTTTATGACTAATGCATTGGGGAATCCTACTAGATATGAGGTCTATCATTATAAAATACCATTTACAGGGATAAAAGCATGTGATTTTAAAGGTGTGAACGCGAAGGTACCTAGTAACACTGAGGAGTATTTGAGAACCTTATATGGAGAAGATTTTAAGACTCCTAATACTCACTATAATTGGAAAGAAAATCCAATTTATAAACGCGGGAATGCAGAGCTAGCTGAGGTTATTTTATATAAAGGAAAGTAAGTTAGAGGATAATATTATGGAAAATAGAATAGTATTATGGGATAATCTGAAGTTTTTTCTTGTAACTTGTGTTGTGATAGGGCATTTTGCGGATCAATTTACAGATGTATCTAATATTTATGATAGTATATTTTTATTTATTTATTCGTTTCATATTCCGCTGTTTATTTTTATAGCTGGATTGATGTTCAAGAATAGGAATATTACGGCTAAAGCTATATTTTATATAAGTATTGGTTTTTCGTATAAAATAGTTTCAGCAATAGTGGAAAGGTTACTAGGTACGGTGAAAGTTGAATTCTTTTTATTATGGGATAGTGGGCTTTCATGGTTTATGTTTGCCTTGGCAGCATATATAGTAATTTTAAAAATAATTGAGAAACAGAATAAGGAATATATTTTAGTGTTTTCGATAGTATTGGCTTGTTTTGTAGGATATGATCCAGGAATAGGAGATTTCCTATACTTATCAAGGATAATAATATTTTTCCCATTCTTTTTGAGTGGGGTATTATTACAAAACTTCGATATAGTAAGTTTTAAAGATAAAAATTTTAAATATAAATTCTTAGCAGGACTTATAGTTTTAGTTTGGTTAGGATTATGTATTTATGAAGTAGATAGAGTATATGGGCTAAGATATCTGTTTACAGGGAGAAACCCGTTTTTCCCAAGGATAATGAGTTATGCTCCATTAGTGAGATTAGCTAGTTATATCATATCTTTTAGTATAGGTTTTTCTCTTGTAATTCTTATGCCTAATCGAAGAATGTTCTTAATTACAGACATGGGGAAAAATTCTATAAATGTATATTTCTGGCATATGCATATATATTATATTTTGAATAAAGTATTTAATATCTCTAATGTATTTAATTATGGAGTTAGTGGAAAATTAGCGTTTCTATTAATGGCAGTGTTATTGAGTATGATACTATCTCATAAGATTTTTAGTTTTCCAATAAGACAAATAAGAGAACAAATATTTTTTAATAAAAAAGCATCATGATTTTAATAACCACGATGCTTTCTATTTTTTATTTTATGGCCTATATATATGATTATTGCTATTAGCACAATTGCAAGTGGATAGTTTTTATAATCAGAAAGGCTAAGTCGTCCATTATTATTTGTATGAAGGAAACCGATCCATTTATCTTTGCTTAAAGTTCCATTAGCTTCGAAATGATAGAAGTTTTCCCATTCATTTTTTGCTGCTCTTCCATCCTTTTTGAAATAATATTTAGAAGTTGAATCAATTTCTTTCCATGAATCTGTTAACATTCCGTTATTTTTATCTATGTAGTAGAAGGTATTGTTATCTTTAACTACTCCTGTTTTTAAAGAACCGTTATTGTTAAAGTAGAACCACTTGTTATCAAGATATTTCCAACCTACAGCAACAGTACCTGAATTAAAGAAATAGTACCAATTATCGTTGTGCTGTGTCCAACCATCTTCAGGGGCTTCATTTTTCCAATTTTTAAATTTTAATATATTATTTTCATTATAAAATCCATAGTGAGGGTAATCATCAGAAATATCTTTTACGTCTCCATTATTAAACTCTAAAGAAATTGCTGCTCTGTCTAGTTGACCAGCATTTATAATGCTGATATTTTTTTGTTTCAGATATTCCGCATATTTTTCTTCTACAGGTCTAATACCTGTTTTAATAATTTTTTTAGGATTAAGTTTATCCACAAATTCTTTCGTATTTGATTTTGTTGTTTCTACATGATGATTAAATTTCATAACATCTACTTGACCGATTAATGGACCATATTTTTCTTCAAGGTGTCTTTCAGTATTTTCTAAATCCCCACCTAAGAAAATTTTAGTATTGTTTATGTTTACTATTGCCAAGATAGAATTTAAATTGTCATCATATACTTTTTTTAACGAACCGTCACTTTCGTACTCATTTTCATAATTTAACAAATCGATTTTAATATCTCCAAGTGTTAGATGTGAATCTTTTTCTGAGATATCTTGAATAATTTCAGTATTAGTTTCTTTTGCTGCTTTTAATGCTCTTTCGTATCCGTATAAATTATCCCAAAGTCTAGTTTTATCAGAAATTCTATCATCACTATATTTTTTAATATATAGTTTTCCTGTTGGGATAGATTTTAGTACGTCATGTGCAGAACCAACATGATCTGAATGTGCATGAGTTATAATAATGAAATCAAACTTTTTAATTCCCAATTGTTTTATATGAGCGAATAATCTATCTTGGGTAATTTTCTTTTTATCTTTTGTTATCCCTTCTCTGTCAGGATATCTAGAGTCTGAACCATCTGGATATGAGAAATCTTCCCCTGTGTCAATCATAGCGTAATGACCATTACTTTCTAGTATCATAGCGTCTGACCATTCAGCTACGGTAATAATATGTAATTTATCATTAGCTTTAGCATATACTGTTGGCAGAGAAGTTATAAATAATAGTGTTATTATAATTATTGTTTTTAAAAGTTTCATAAATGCTCCTTTATTAACTTTTTTTTATTTTACTTTTAACCATATTTATCGCATAGTATATTGTTGAATCTTTTAAGATTGCTAAGGTGATTATGTAATAAATTCCACAGATTGATATAACTGTACAAACCATAAGAATCATATTTAATGTGATTTCATAAGAGTGAATCTGAAATGCGAATTTAGATATGAAATATATTGGAATAAATCCGAGTGATACTATAAGGTATTTATACAACGGTGAAAATACAGATTCAAAGTTTATTAATTTATGTTTTTTAATAAACTGTATCTCTAGCAATACAACTAGTCCTTCAGCGAATATTGTTGTACCAATATAATACTCAGGTTTAAAAATATTACAAAAGTATAGCACAGAATTTAAAATTACATTTAATCCACCACCGATAAAGTAAAATGAAGTCAACTTACTTTCAAAGTCGTTGATGAACATAATTTGTTTTCCTAAAATTGTCTCAACAGCCCAAACTATAGTTCTAATAGCGAAGATGCTCGTTACTATTCCTGCTTCTAGGTATTTTTCAGATGAATAAATTACGGTTGCGTAAGTTCCTAATATCATTATTCCGATACTAGTCGGCATCATTAGGAAGAAGAAAAGAGAAGAACCTTGGTTGATTAGGTTTTCGTATGCATCATAATCTTTTTTTCCTAAATAATATCCCAGTCTTGGTAAACTAACACTTAGAGCTCCACTAAGCACACTTGCTATAAGCATAACTATATTGAAAGATATAGTATAGTATGAAATATAGTTCGTATCAGGGCTCTTCGTAATAAACATTCTATCTAGTAGAGTATAAAGCATATTAGCATTTGCTAATAATAGCATTGTTGTTAGTGCCTTTGTAGATGTTAACAAGTCTTTAATATCAATCTTAATAAATGAAACTTCTCTTTTTATCCATAAGAAACTTAGTAGATAGTTTAAGATTGTAGTAGCGCTCATTATAATTGCATATGGTATAATGTCATCTTCTGTTTTTACAAATGCGAATATTGATACTAACATAGCTATTCTAATAAATAGTGTTTTATATAGAATAAACGTGTAGTTTTCGTATGCTTCATTCATCCATTCAATATTTAAAAATTGGAATAGCGCTTGAATTCCAAGTATATAATACAGCAGTTTTAGATTTTCTGTTTCATATTCCCCTACGCTAATAAATATAAAATATAAAGCCGTTACGGCAATTGAAGTAATTACGGATATATAAAATAGTTTTGAAAATACGTAATTAATTTTATTTTTATCATCTTTAACTTTACTTATTGATCTAATTCCGTAGTTATAAATACCGAAAGCAGCTATAGGAACGACAAAGCTAGCCCAGGTATTTGCTGTGTTGAAATAACTATAGTTTGATTTACTAAGTATTCTAGTTAAGTAAGGATTAGTGATTAATGGAAAAACTATGTTTAGTACATTAACCATTAAACTTGCTAATGCATTAACTTTTATGTTTTTCATAAAAAAAGTCCTTTCTAAAATTATATTTAACATTATATCATATTTTTAATTCATTAGCTGAAAATTATAAGTTTAACAGAAGATTTTTTCTGTTTATTGATTTTCTATGATATAATAAAATAGATAACATATTAATAAAAAATAATATATAAAGGAGCAAAAAATGATATACGCGGGAATATTAGCTGGTGGAACAGGAACTAGAATGGGAATAAGTAATATGCCAAAACAATTCTTAGAATTAGGTAAGAAACCAATCCTTATTCATACGATAGAGAAGTTTTTATTAGAGCCTGAAATCGAAAAAATCGTAGTTGGTGTTCATGAAGATTGGGTATCTCATGCAGAAGACTTAATAGAAAAATATGTTTCAGCGTTTGCTGATAGGATTATTATTACACATGGTGGAGTTGATAGAAATACAACGATTGAAAACATCATTAATAGAATTAATGAATACAAACCTTTAACTGATGAGGATATTATTGTTACTCATGATTCTGTTCGACCATTCATTACGCTTAGAATTATTAAAGATAATATACGTTTGGCTAAAGAAAGCGATGCTGTTGATACAGTAGTAGAAGCTGTTGACACTATTGTAGAAAGTACCAATGGAGAATATATTTCAAATATTCCTAACAGAGTACACTACTACCAAGGTCAAACTCCACAAAGTTTCAAATGTGTAGATTTCTTAAACTTATATAATTCACTGGACAAAGAGGAAAAACAAATACTTACAGATGCTTGTAAAATATTCGTAATAAAAGGTAAAAAAGTAGCGCTAGCTAAGGGAGAATATTCTAATATTAAAATAACTACGGTAACTGACCTTAAGATAGCTAAGAGTATGCTAGAGGACGAGTAATATGATAAATCAAATATATCAATTAGTTAAGCCAAAGTTCATTAATGTAAAATACAATGAAGAAAATATAAATGATGGTGATAAAATCATCATCCGTCCAAACTATATGGCATTGTGTCACGCAGATCAAAGATACTACCAAGGGAAAAGAGATCCTAAGGTATTAGCTAAAAAGTTGCCTATGGCACTTATTCATGAATGTGCAGGGGTAGTTATTGCTGATCCTACAGGTACTTATAAAGTAGGGCAGAAGGTAGTAATGATACCTAACCAACCACCAAGACAAAGTGATGAAGAATTCTATGAAAACTATATGTCTGAAACATATTTCTTATCGAGTGGTTTCGATGGATTTATGAGAGAGTTCGTAGCTTTAACTAAGGATAGGGTTGTAGCTTATAACGAGATAGAAGATTCTGTTGCAGCTATCACAGAGTTCATAAGTGTTGGGATGCATGCTATGGATAGGTTCTTAAAAAATTCACATAGTAAAAAAGATAGAATAGCTATAATAGGAGATGGTAGTCTTGCCTATGTTATGGCGAATATTATAAACTATACTCTACCAGAGTGTGAGATAATCGTCATAGGTCGCCACTGGGATAAGTTGGAATTATTTAGCTTTGCTAAAGAAAGGTATATTACTGATGATATTCCTGAAAACTTAAGTTTTGATCATGGAATCGAATGTTGTGGTGGGGATGGAAGTGGATATGCGATAAATGATATTATTAAATATATAAGACCACAGGGTAGTCTAGTTCTAATGGGAGTTAGTGAGTATAAGGTCAATATTAATACGCGTGATATCTTAGAGAAAGGATTAACATTGTTAGGTTCATCGCGTTCGGGAAGAGTTGATTTTGAAAAAGCTATTGAGATGCTTAGTAATAAGAAGTTCGAAAGAAGGTTCAAGAATATTATTGAACTTGAACAGCCTGTAAGAAATATTAGTGATATACATAGGGTTTTTGCGACAGATTTGAATACTGCGTTTAAGACAGTGTTTAAGTGGGAGATATAATCATAATAGAAGAAGAGGCTCAAGCAGAAATTCCGTTGAGCCTTTTTATTTTGATAATATATAAATTATTGGTATTATTTCTGTGAATTATTACATTTTGTGTTATAATGATAAGTAATATTGTAATGTAGAAAAGAGGATTTACATTGAAACAATTAATTAAAAGTAAAATAGAAAAATTACTTTCTGAATCAGAGGAAGTAATAAAAGTAGAGAAACTAGGTGGTATGACGAATAGTAACTATCTAGTTGAGACTACGAATAACAAATATATAGTTAAGTTTTTTGGGAAGGGTACTGATAAACTAATCAATAGGATTGCAGAAAAAAATAATTTGGCGAATCTTGCTGATTTAGGCTTAGATGTTAAGAATTATATTTTTGATATTGATTCTGGAATTAAGGTAAATGAATATATTGAGAATGCAACAACTTTTGATGCGCATTATTTAAAAGCGAAAAAAGAGGAGGTTGCTAATGTTCTAAAAAAAGTTCATAGTTCTGGGAAGGTTCTTGAAGGGGAGTTTAGAATTTTTGATGAGATCAAAAAGTATGAGGATTTAATTGAAGGCGATATAAACTACCCCTATTATGATAAGATAAGAGAGAAGATCTTTTCTTTACAAGGACATTTAGAAGAGTTTGGTGTTGATAAGAAGTCTTGTCATATTGATCTTGTACCGGAGAATTTCATTGAAGATGAGGCGGGTCGTGTTTATCTTATAGATTGGGAATATTCTGCGATGAATGACCCAATGTGGGATTTAGCGGCATTATTTTTAGAGTCTAACTTTAGAAAAGCTGAAGAGGGCGAATTTTTCAAGTATTATTTCAGTGAGGATACGCCAGTCAGCGTGGCTAAAATTATGATTTATAAGATACTTCAAGATTTTCTTTGGAGTCTATGGACGATTTACAAAGAAGAACAGGGAGCGGATTTTGGAACGTATGGTAAAGATAGATATCTAAGAGCTGTGAAGAATTTGAAGGAGTATGTAGATAGTTATGAAAGATAAACTAGGAGTTTCTGCAGGGCTTTTGTCGGGGGTGTTCTGGGGTCTTGGACTTGCGATTAGTGCGTATATATTTTCACTGTATAATATTTCGCCTTTTGCAGTCGCGGTGATTCATGATTTTATTAGTATTTTTATTCTTTTAGCGATTATACTAATTAAATATAAAAGGATTAATTTTAAAATTTTTACGAATATTAAAAGTATTAGTGTTATTGTAGGGGCACTTCTTGCAGGACCTATTGGGATGCAATGTAATTTATATGCGGTTAAGTATATAGGAAGTGGTTTGACATCTTCAATAACTGCTATTTATCCTGCTGTGTCAGTCATTTTGGCGATTATATTCTTAAAGAGTAAGGTGTCGTCAAAGACGATTATTGGGATAGCATTAATAATTATAGGGATTTTTATCCAGAGTTATAAAAGTGAACAGGTTGAATCTTTTTACCTTGGATTTATGTTTGCTTTAATATGTGCGATTGCTTGGGGTAGTGAGAGTGTTTTAAGTTCATATGCGATGAGAAATAATCTTAATGAGTTAGAAACATTGTTGATCCGTCAGGTGACATCATTTTTAGCATATTTAGTAATAATATCATTTAACGGTTTAGGAATTGAGACGAGCCTTGATGTGAAATTCGGGGGACTTATTGTCTTCTTTGTATTGAGTAATATGGTATCGTATATTCTATATTATATGGCGATTAATAGATTAGAACCGGCAAAAGCCACAGGGCTTAATGTGAGTTATGTTGTGTGGACGATATTATTTACGATGATATTTGTAGGGTTGGAAGTAAGTATCCAACTGGTGATTACATCTATTATTATTATTTTAGGTGTTTATGTTATTGTGAGAGAGGAGTAGCAAGAAAGTGAGAGCAATTATATTGGCTGCAGGGTTAGGGACTCGCCTTAGACCTATGACAGATAATACGCCAAAGGCTTTGATAAAGGTTAAAGGTAAGCCACTTGTGGAGTATCAGATAGAATTTTTAAAGGAAAAAGGAATAGATGAAATAATCGTAGTTGTGGGGTATTTACATGAGCAATTTGATTATTTAAAAGAAAAGTATAATGTGGAGTTAGTATTTAATGAAAAATATGCCGAATACAATAACTTTTATTCGTTATACTTAGTTAAAGAATATTTGGCAGATAGTTATGTAATTGATGCGGATAACTATTTATTTAAAAATATGTTTAGAGCAGATATTGATCGTTCAACTTACTTTAGTGTCTACCGTGAAGATTGTGAAAATGAATGGTTCTTGATCTACGGGGATGATTACAAGGTTCAGGACATTATTGTAGATAGTAAAGCTGGGAGAATCCTTAGTGGGGTATCTTTCTGGGACAAGAAAACTGCTGAAGAAATCGTAAGTTTTATAGATGAGTCTTACGCTAGTAATGAGTTTATGAATTTATACTGGGATAATATGGTTAAAGATAATATTGAAAAACTGGATGTTTATGTTGAAGAGTTAGAACCTAACAGTATATATGAAATTGATAGTGTTAAGGACTATAAAAAGTTAGAAGAAATCTTGAAAGAATGCGAGAGTTAATCTCCATTCTTTTTTATTATATGAATTAAGTAATAATATAACTTGCTAATCTGTAATATAGATGTAATAAAAAATAATCTATTTGTAATCGCAAAGCAAAAGGAAATATGGTATAATTAGCAGTGCGTAATTATATGTAAAGAGGATTTTTGATAATGAAAAAAAATAAATTAAAATTAGGATTAGGAGTACTTACAGTATTAGCAACTCCAATCGCAGTAAATGCAGTAGCTAGCAATGACGCTCTAGCAGCACAAGGTTGGGTCAAGAGTGGAAATACATGGTATTTCTATAACAAAAATGGAACATTAGCAAGAAATGCTTGGGCAGGAAATTACTGGCTAGGAGCAGATGGAAAAATGGCAGTAAGCTCATGGGTAGATAATGGACGTTACTACGTAGGAAGCAATGGAGAGTGGGTAAGAAATGCTCAAAAACCTGCAACAGTTTCTAAAAAAGGTTGGGTACAAAGTGGTTCAGCATGGTACTACTTAGATAACCAAGGAAGTGTAGTAAGAAATGCTTGGATAGGAAACTATTGGTTAGGTTCTGATGGTAAGATGGCAGTAAGTTCATGGGTAGACGGAGGCCGATATTATGTAGGAGCTAATGGACTATGGGTACAAGGCGCTAAGAAGCAAGAAGAGAAGAAACAAGGTTGGGTGAAATCAGGAAGCGACTGGTATTACTTTGATCAAAATGGAACATTAGTACGAAACAAATGGGCAGGGAACTACTGGCTAGGAACAGACGGGAAAATGGCAACAAGTTCATGGGTAGACGGGGGCCGCTACTATGTAGGAAGCAACGGACTATGGGTACAAGGAGCTAAGAAACAAGAAGAGAAGAAACAAGGTTGGGTAAAATCAGGAAGCGACTGGTATTACTATGAAAATGGAACGATAGTTCGCAACAAATGGCAAGGGAACTATTGGTTAGGATCTGAAGGTAAGATGGCGGTAAGCTCATGGGTAGACGGGGGCCGCTACTATGTAGGAGCCAATGGATTATGGGATAAAAACGCTAAGAAACAAGAAATAGCCAAATCAACTGAAAACAAGAAAGGTTGGGTAAAATCAGGAAGCGACTGGTATTATTATAATGAAGATGGTTCATTAGCACGCAATAAATGGGCAGGAAATTACTGGTTAGGTTCTGATGGACGAATGGCTACAAATTCATGGGTAGATAACAATCGTTACTATGTAGGAAGCAATGGTGCTTGGGTGAAAAATGCCGGGCACGGTGTAACATACTCAGCTCATTATAAAGTGACTGCACTTTATATCCCTGTTTATGATGCGAATGGTCGCATTTTATCACATGTTTCAAGAGATACAGTTTTATTTAGAGATAACAGAGCTGAAGCAAATGGAAGAATCCCTGTTCAAGTTGCCGGACTTACAGGATATGTAAATCCGAGTCAAGTAGAAGCGGTAAATTCAGATACTACATTTATTCCGGATTATGTGAGTGACGGTAAATATGTGTACCATAGATATTCGCAAAATACTAAAGTAATGGTTGCTTATCATAATGCTAATATGGAAGTAGGGAAGTCTTATTACTCTGCAGATGGAATTAACTTTGGAACATTCAAACTAAATCACCCGTTCCAATTTACTAATTTGAACTCAAGAACAAATTATACTGCAGCTGATATTAATAGATTATATAGCCTAATGGGAGCTAATGATAGTAAATTAGCAGGTAAAGGTGAAACATTTAAAGCTGCTGAACAAAAGTATGGGGTGAATGCTCTATACTTGGTGGCTCATAGTGCTCTTGAAAGTGCGTGGGGAAGAAGTAATATCGCTAAAGATAAGAATAACTTCTTTGGTATTGCAGCATACGATGATACACCGTACACTTCTGCGACGAAGTACGATAGTGTAGATGGTGGTATAATGGGAGCCGCACGTTGGATTAAGGAAAGATATTTACATAATTCTGGATATCCAGCAAATGGAGCATACTTAGGAAATAAAGCTGGTGGAATGAATGTTAACTACGCAACAGCACCTTATTGGGGAGAATCTATTGCGAGTATAATGTTTAATGCCAACGAAAAATTAGGAAGAAAAGATGGATAAAAAAGGATGTGGCTAGGTTATTTTAATCTAGCTTCCTTTTTGGCAAGGAGATAATTATGTTGGTTTCGGTAGTAATCGGACTTTTAAACGAGGAAAAGTTTTTACCAAGATTGATAGAAGATTTTAAGAATCAGACGTATGATCACAGCAAGATAGAATTAATATTTATAGATGGGATGTCAAAAGATAAAAGTTGGCAAATATTAGAAGATTTTAAAGCTAGTAATCATGACTTTTACGATGTAGTATTGTTGAAAAATCCTAAGGTAATATTGTCGGCTGGTATGAATGTAGGTATAAAAGCTGCAAGAGGCGAATGTATTCTTAAGGTGGATTGTCACTCTCATATAACGGAGAACTTCATAGAAAATAATGTGAAAGTAATAGAGAGTGGAGAGGATGTTTGTGGAGGGCCACGTCCTAATATTATCGAAAATGAAGATGATTTAAGTAAAACTTTATTGTTGGTTGAAGAAAATATGTTTGGAAGTGGTATAGCAAACTATAGAAAAGAGACTTCAAAACGTTATGTTAATTCGGTTTTTCAAGGTATGTATAGAAAAGAAATTTTTGATAAGATTGGATTACTGGATGAAAGAGTTGGGCGTGTAGAAGATAATGAACTGCATTATAGAATTAGAAAAAATGGTTATAAAATTCGTTATAGCAATGATATATTATCGTATCAATATACAAGACCAACGATAAAAAGGATGTTAAAACAAAAATATTCAAATGGTTATTGGATTGGAAAAGTTAGTCATGTATATCTTAAGGCTTTTTCTATCTTCCATTTTGTACCGTTTGTCTTTGTTTTAGGAATTGTTTTTAGTTTGTTAATGTTGCCGTTAACGAAGCTATTAGCTGTACTTCTTGCGATTGCTTATGGATTATTTACAATCCTTGTTACAGTGATGACTATTATTAATAATAAGTTCAACGTAACGATGTTACTAATTCCAATATTATTGTTCTTAGTACATTTTAGTTATGGGTTAGGAACTTTAGTTGGATTAGTAGAGGGTTTCAAGTGGAAGAAGGAATATCATAATAATTAATTTAGGCAGTGACTCAAAAATTCTAAAATTTAACAAAGTTCAGATAAGAACGTATAGACGCAGTGACTTATTAATATCTAAATTTGCTTTATAAAAGTTTTTCAGGTATCTAATAAACCATTGTAGGAAGTGATTCAGCAAAATCTTTTTTCTCCGAAATCACGATTTTTGAGTCGCTCCCTGCTTTATTATTTATAGAAATGTAGAAAAGCTAAACACATTTGTAACTAACTTGTAATATCCGTCGAATGTTCTTGATGGTATAATAGTAAATGCATAAATGTGTGAATTAGAACTAAGGAGTTAAAATTAATAATTATGAGAAAAAATAGATTAAAATTAGGATTGGGGCTACTAGCTGTATTAGCAACACCGTTTGCTGTCAATGAAGTTGTTAGTAATGATGCTTATGCAGCTCAAGGTTGGGTACAAAGTGGCTCGTCATGGTACTTTTTAAATAGCCAAGGAAGTGTTGTAAGAAACGTATGGCAAGGCAACTATTGGTTAGGAGCAGATGGAAGAATGGCGACTAACTCATGGGTAGACGGAGGTCGTTATTATGTAGGAAGTGATGGAGCGTGGGTTAGAGGTGCTCAAAAACCGGCAGAAACTAAGAAACAAGGTTGGGTGCAAAGTGGTTCATCATGGTATTACATTAGCTCTGAAGGAAGTCTAGTAAGAAACGCTTGGATTGGTAACTACTGGTTAGGCTCAGATGGTAAGATGGCGACTAGCTCATGGGTAGACGGAGGTCGTTATTATGTAGGAAGCAATGGAGTCTGGGTTCGTGATGCACAAAAACAAGAAGAAAAAAGAAATGGTTGGGTAAAATCAGGAACATCATGGTACTACTTTAACCAAGGGATAATGGTAAGAAATGCATGGCAAGGTAACTATTGGTTAGGCTCAGATGGTAAGATGGCGACTAGTTCATGGGTAGATAATGGTCGCTATTACGTAGGAAGTGATGGTTCTTGGGATAAGGATGCTAAGAAACAAGAAGAGAAAAAACAAGGTTGGGTAAAATCAGGAAGTTCTTGGTATTACTTTAATCAAGGAACAATGGTAAGAAATGCATGGCAAGGTAACTATTGGTTAGGCTCAGATGGTAAGATGGCGACTAGTTCATGGGTAGATAATGGTCGCTATTACGTAGGAAGCAATGGAGCTTGGGATAAAGATAAGAAAAAAGAAGATGAAGTTCCAACCGGGAGACATACAGGCTGGGTTAAGAGCGGAACTACATGGTATTATTTCGATGCTCAAGGAAAATTAGTAAGAAATGCATGGGCAGGTAACTACTGGTTAGGTGCCGATGGCAAGATGGCAACTAATGCCTGGGTTGATAATAATCGATATTACGTAGGTGCTAATGGAGCTTGGGTTCAAAATCCTGCTAATACTACAAACTTAAATAGAGTTCTTGATATTGCTCGTAATTATATGGGTGTAGAAACTGGTTCTGCTGAACATAAGAAGATTGTTGATGAGTATAACTCTGTTGATCCAAAACCGGTAGGCTATACTGCTAAGTATGAGGATGACTGGTGTGATATTTTTGTAACTACTGTGTTCCAACAAGCGGGATTAAGCAATCTTATCGGAAGAGAGTGCGGAGTTCAACGTCATATCGGTATTATGGAGAAAAAAGGTATTTGGCAAGGTAAAACTCAACCTAAGGTTGGAGATATTGTTACATTTGACTGGGATGGTGGAGGATTTGCTGACCACATCGGTATTGTTGAATCTGTGAACAATGGAGTAATTACAACAATTGAAGGTAACTCGTCGTTATATGCTGGAAGTACTGCTAAAACAAAAGTAAATAGAAAAACTTATGACTGGAACTCTAGCTATATTAAAGGTTATGCAAGACCAGCGTATTAAGATAAAGATAACAGAATTTTCTAGATAATTTAAACCGCTGAAGTGGGGATTTAAATCCTTGTTTCAGTGGTTTGTTTTGGCTCTTTGTCAAATTCGGTACATTGGGGAAATCACATTGGAAATTATAGAGGTGATTTTTAATTTGGAGTTGTTCTATGTGATTGTTAAGTGTTCGAATTAATTGTAGTAATTTAAGGAGTTTCTATTTGTATTTGTTGGGGTGGAATAGTATAATTATAAGTGATTTTATAAGAATGATATAGGAGGTGACAGGTTCATGAAAAAAGCTACTAGTATGGTTATGGTTGCTAGTTTGTTATTATCTGGTATAGTTGATGCTAAGGCTGAATGGATTAAAGATCAGCAAGGGAAATGGGAGTATTTTTCATCAGATGAGATTATACATAATTTTTATAGTGAAAAGACTACAGAATTTGTTAAACCTGTGAAGCTTCCTCAATATTACCAAGCAGATCCTAGATGGAGTTTTAAGAGGTATGGGATGTCTAATATGAAGATATCTGGTTGTGTTCCTACTTCGCTATCAATGGTTATTTCAGGGCTTAAGCAAGATGTTACTCCTGTTCAAGTTGCTGATTATATTTATGATACTTCTATGGAGATGAATACATTATTTTCTGGAACTTCTAGTCTTGGGGCGATTGCTGCATTAGAGCATTGGGGATTTAATTATCGTATTATTAATTCTAAAGATGACCTAAAAAATGCATTAAAAAATGGTAATATTGTATTTGGTGCAGTTGGGCATGGTATTTTTGTTAAAGGTTATAGTACACATGCGATTATTCTTAGCGGATATCAGAATGGAAATACACATGCGGTTGATCCTGATAATCCTGAAAGAACTAATAAGTGGTATGGTATTGATGATATTTGGGATCAGCGAAGTATGGAGCTTGAAGACAATTCGGCAGGTGGACCTTTTATGGTAATTTATAAATAAAATAAAATTCGGAGCGTGGAAAAAGTCCAGCTCCGAATATTTTTATGGTCTTTATATATTAATCAGCAAATCCGTTTGGATGTTTGCTTTGCCATCTCCAAGAGTCTTCACACATGCGTTTCACATCGTATTTTGCTTCCCAGCCAAGTTCTTCTTTAGCTTTTGTTGCATCAGCGTAACACGCTGCGATATCTCCTGCACGACGTGGAGCGATAACATATGGTAAGTCACGTCCAACAGCAGCAGAAGCACTCTTAATAATATCTAATACAGAGTATCCTACTCCTGTTCCTAGGTTATACTTAGTTAGACCGCTACCTTTTTCTAATTTTTTAAGGGCTGCCACGTGACCGCGAGCTAGGTCTACTACGTGAATATAGTCACGTACCCCAGTACCGTCATGTGTGTCGAAGTCATTTCCGAAGACGTTAACTTTTTCTAGTTTTCCTACAGCTACTTGCATTACGTATGGAAGTAGGTTGTTTGGAATTCCTGTTGGATCTTCTCCAATATCTCCGCATTCGTGTGCTCCGATAGGGTTGAAGTAACGAAGTAATACAACGTTCCATTCTTTATCAGCGGCATAAACATCTCCTAAAATCTCTTCTAGTATTAGTTTAGTGCGTCCATATGGGTTAGTTACAGATAATGGGAAATCTTCTTTTATTGGTAATGCGTGAGGATCTCCGTATACTGTAGCTGAAGAACTGAAGATAATGTTCTTACAGTTGTGTTTTTCCATAACGCGACATAGTGTAGTAGTTCCTGCTACGTTGTTATCATAGTATTTCAGTGGTAATTGGCAAGATTCACCAACTGCTTTTAATCCAGCGAAGTGGATAACTCCATAGATATTTCCTTCTTTTTCAAAGATTTCGTCTAATTTAGCTTCATCACGAATATCAGCTTTGTAGAATGTTACTTTTTTTCCTGTAACTCTTTCTACCACTTCTAAACTTTTTTTGTTTGCATTATATAAGTTATCAACGACAACTACTTCATTTCCATTGTTTAATAATTCGATACAAGTGTGTGATCCGATGAATCCTGCTCCACCTGTTACTAATATTTTTTTAGTCATAGTACAATTTTCTCGCTAAAGCGAGTCCTTCCTATAATTTTATATATTAATTTTATAAGAAGAAAGAGGTAGTGTCAATAAATTTGTGATTAATATTAGGATTATGTTACAGACGAGGGATTTCTTTGAAAAAATAATAAATTTATAATAAAATAGTAAGATATGTATTTATGTAAATAAAAAATTTTTAAAAATTTTAGAAGAATTATTTATGAAAAAAAATAGATTAAAATTAGCATTAAAAGTACAACAAAATCTATTGTATCAAACCGGTGCAAACGATAGAGGAGCTAAACGCGCTTCATTCACAGTTCTTCGTGAAACTTCTATTCCATCAATTCTAGTTGAATTAGGATTTATAGATAACCCAGAAGAGCGTAACAAAATCAAAACAAATGCATATCAAGAACGTTTAGCAAATGGTATTGTTGACGGAATCATAGCTTACTATAAATAAGAATTTAAAAGGGATATTGACTTTCAACGATTCTAATTATTTAAGAGTAGTAACTTATTGATAGCTAAATATACAATATAAAAAGTTTTTCGTATAAAACAAACTTTGAAGTGGACGATTCAATAAATTTATTCTTATGGAATTATGTTTTTGAATCGTCTTTCTTTATTATTTTTGTAATTGAAATATAATATATATTTTCTTGAATTATAGGATTAATTGGTGTAAAATAAATAATACAATTAAAAAAAATATGGAATTTTTTGAGGTGAAATGTTATGACGAAAAATAGAGTGAAATTAGGATTAGGGGTACTTACTGTATTAGCAACTCCAATCGCAGTGAATGCAGTAGCTAGTAATGACGCTTTAGCAGCTCAAGGATGGGTTAAGAGTGGAAATACATGGTATTACTATAATCAAAATGGAAGATTAGCAAGAAACGCTTGGGCAGGAAACTACTGGCTAGGAGCAGATGGAAAAATGGTAACGAATGCTTGGGTAGACAATGGACGTTACTACGTAGGAAAAGATGGGGCATGGGTGAAAGACGCTCAAAAACCAGCAGAGAAGAAACAAGGTTGGATAAAATCAGGAAGTGACTGGTATTACCTTGATCAAAATGGAGCATTAGTACGAAACAAATGGGCAGGAAATTACTGGCTAGGTGCAGATGGAAAAATGGCGACAAACTCATGGGTAGATAACGGACGTTACTACGTAGGAGTAAATGGATTATGGGATAAAAATGCTAAGAAACAAGAAGCACCAAAACCAGTAGTTAAGAAACAAGGTTGGGTAAAAGAAAACAATGCTTGGTACTATTATGAAAATGGAACATTTGTTAAAAATAAATGGGCAGGAAACTACTGGCTAGGAGCCGATGGGAAACTAGTAGTAAGCTCATGGGTAGATAACGGACGTTATTATGTAGGAGCCAATGGACTATGGGATAAAAATGCTAAGAAACCAGAAGAGAAGAAACAAGGTTGGATAAAATCAGGAAGCGACTGGTATTACTATGATAATGGAACGCTAGCTCGCAACAAATGGGCAGGAAACTACTGGCTAGGAACAGATGGAAAAATGGTGACTAGCGCATGGGTAGATAATGGACGTTACTACGTAGGAGCAAATGGATTATGGGATAAAAATGCTAAGAAACAAGAAGCACCAAAACCAGCAGAGAAGAAACATGGTTGGGCTAAAGTTGATAATGCATGGTATTACTATGAACAAGATGGTACAGTAGCTCGCAACAAATGGATAGGAGAGACTTACTGGGTTGATAAGGACGGTAAGTTAGTAACAGATAGCTGGGTAGATAACGATAGATATTATGTTGATAAAACTGGTAAAAAAGATCCATCAGTTAAGAAAAAAGTTATTATCAATGATGAACTAGGTTGGCAAAAACGTAATGGTGGAGAATGGTACTATTACGAAAAAGACGGTTCATTAGCTCGTAACAAATGGGTAGGAAACTACTGGTTAGGTGCGGATGGAAGAATGGCTAAAAGTGCATGGGTAGATAATGGACGTTACTACGTAGATTCAAGTGGTAAATGGGTACCAAACTATGCTAAGGAAGATAAGAATACGCCAGCTCTAAATATGCCACAATATTACCAAGGTGATTATCGTTGGGCGAATAGAAGATATGGTCTTGGAACAATGGCACAAAGTGGATGTGTACCTACATCTTTAGCTATGGTATTCAATGGTTTAGGACAAAAAGTTCTTCCTACTGCTGTGGCTGATACAATCTATAACAATACAAGCGAGATGAATGTTGGTGGATTAGGAACATCTGGTAAAGGCGCTGTTTACGCGATTAATGCATATGGATATAAACACACAGTGTTAGCAACTAAAGAGCAACTTATTGCTGCGCTACAAAGTGGAAAACCTGTATTTGCAACTGTAGGTAATGGTATTTTTGCAAAAGGTAGATTAACTCATGCAATTGCTTTAAGTGGATATAGTAATGGTAAGACTAAAGCGATGGATCCAGATAATGTAAATACTACTGGAAAATGGTATGACGTTGATACAATTTGGAACCAAAGAAGTACAGATCCTTATGATACAAATATCGGTGGATCATTTGTAGCTATTGGATAATGAATATATGAAATAAAAAAAGTAACTCAGAAGGCGGATTTGTAAAAATCACAACTTCTGAGTTGTTTTTATGGTTATATTATATTAATTTGTTAAGTTAAGAGTGTAGGTAGAATTATAGTGTGATTTGATTGAAATTGAAAGTTTAGCTATTATTTTCACATTAACTTATAACAGTTGTTGCTAAAAGCTGATAAAATTGGTATACTATAAAGTAAAGAACTTGAAAGCGAAGGAGTGTGCTTAAATTATGGTATATAACCACAGAGTTATTGAAAAGAAATGGCAAAAATATTGGGATGAAAATAAAACATTCAAAACATTAGATGATCATACAAAAGAGAAGTTCTATGCATTAGATATGTTCCCTTATCCATCAGGGGCTGGACTTCACGTAGGTCACCCAGAAGGGTATACAGCTACTGATATCTTAAGTAGATATAAAAGAGCAAATGGGTATAATGTACTTCATCCAATGGGATGGGATGCGTTTGGATTACCTGCTGAGCAATATGCATTAGATACTGGTCATGATCCAAGAGACTTCACTAAAACTAATATCGACACGTTCCGTCGTCAAATTAAAGAATTAGGATTTTCTTATGATTGGGATCGTGAAGTAAATACAACAGATCCTAACTACTACAAGTGGACACAATGGATTTTCAAAAAACTTTATGAAAAAGGGCTTGCATATGTTGATGAAGTACCTGTAAACTGGTGTCCAGCATTAGGAACAGTACTTTCTAATGAAGAGGTTATCGATGGTAAATCTGAGCGTGGAGGATACCCTGTAGAGCGTCGTCCGATGCGTCAGTGGGTACTTAAAATTACTGAGTATGCAGAGCAACTTATAGATGATTTAGATATCCTTGATTGGCCAGAAAGTCTTAAAGCTATGCAACGTAACTGGATTGGAAAATCTGTCGGTGCTGAGATTGATTTCAAAATTGAAGGAACTGATAAAGCATTCACAGTATTTACTACGCGTGCTGATACTGTATTTGGTGTATCTTACTGTGTGCTTGCACCTGAACATAAACTTGTAGAAGAAATCGTTACTGAAGGGCAAAGAGCTGCTGTTGAGGAGTATCTTGATATCGTTAAACGTAAGTCTGACCTTGAAAGAACAGACCTTAACAAAGATAAAACAGGAGTATTCACAGGAGCTTACGCGATTAACCCTGTAAATGGTGAAAAGGTAGAACTTTGGATTGCAGATTATGTCCTTGCAAGTTACGGAACTGGGGCTGTTATGGCTGTTCCTGCACATGACGAACGTGACTATGAGTTTGCTACTAAGTTTAACTTGACAATCACAGCTGTTATCGAAGATAATGGAGAAGTTGTGGTACCGTTCTATGGAGATGGTAAACACATTAATTCTGATTTTATTAATGGATTAAATAATGAAGATTCTATCGCAAAAGTTATTGAATTCTTGGAGGAAAATAAAGTTGGGCGTAGTAAAGTTACTTACAAACTACGTGACTGGTTATTCTCAAGACAACGTTATTGGGGAGAACCAATTCCAATTATCCACTGGGAAGATGGTACTATGACGACTGTACCTGATAGCGAACTGCCACTATTACTTCCAGAAACTGATAATATTCAACCATCAGGAACAGGAGAATCACCGCTTGCTAATATTGAAGAGTGGTTAAATGTTGTAGATCCTGAGACTGGTAAAAAAGGTAAACGTGAAACTAACACAATGCCTCAATGGGCTGGTTCTTGTTGGTACTACCTACGTTATATCGATCCGCACAATGATGAAATGTTTGCAGATCCTGAGAAATTAAAATACTGGTTACCTGTAGATGTATATATCGGTGGAGCTGAACACGCAGTTCTTCACTTATTATATGCTCGTTTCTGGCATAAAGTTCTTTACGATTTAGGTTTAGTACCAAGTCGTGAGCCATTCCAAAAACTATTCAACCAAGGTATGATTCTTGCTGAAGGTAAAGATGGTCGTCCAGAAAAAATGTCTAAATCTAAAGGTAATGTAGTTAACCCTGATGATATTATTGTATCTCATGGTGCTGATACATTACGTGTTTATGAAATGTTTATGGGACCATTAGACGCTTCTATCGCATGGAGTGAAAATGGACTTGATGGATCTCGTCGTTTCTTAGATAGGGTATATCGTCTATTCGTTGATGAAGAAACTGGAAAAGTTAATGATAAAGTTCAAGATAAAGATAATGAAGAATTAGAAGTAAGCTATAACTACACTATTAAGAAAGTGTCAGAAGACATTGAAATTCTAGGATTTAACACAGCTATTTCACAACTTATGGTGTTCGTAAATGATTGTTATAAAGCTGAATATATTCCTCGTAAATATGCACTAGGATTTATCCAACTTCTTGCACCATTTGCACCTCACCTTGCTGAAGAAATGTGGGAAATTTATGGTAACACTGAGTCAATCTCATACGTATCATGGCCGACATTTGATGAAAGCAAACTTGTAAGTGATACTGTAGAAATCGTAGTTCAACTTATGGGTAAAGTTAAAGCTAAATTAGATGTTAAGAAAGATTTAACGCCTGCTGAGTTGGAACAAATTGTTCTAGCTAATGAAGAAGTAAAAGAATTAATTGAAGGAAAACAAGTTATGAAAGTAATTGTTGTTCCAGGAAGATTAGTTAATATCGTAGCTAAATAAGGAGAGAAACATGGAAGAATTAATTTATAGTATTGTTAGTGAAATTGTTGAGCATAAGGATGAAATCAAGATCGAAAAATTTGTTAAAAATGCACGCGAACACTACATTTTAACAGTGCACCCAGAAGATTGCGGGCGCATTATAGGGAAGAAGGGTACAGTAATTAACGCGATTCGTACTGTATTAAATTCAACAACATTTAGTAAAAAAGTTTACTTAGATTTAGTAGAAGAATAAGATAAATGTTTAATAGGAGTCTGAAAGATAGATATTTTTCAGACTCCTATTTAGTTTGGTAGAATGAAAGTTTAGCTATTGTGGTATGGATTGCAATTTATTTAATTTTTAAAATTGATATAGTATAATTAGTTGAGAGGAGAATTGATTTATAAAAATGAGTGATAGAGGAATATAGTTATATTGTAAGTTTTATATGATAAGAAAAACATTAAATATTAGAAAGTTATAATTAAATATAAAGGAAGGACTATAAAATGGTAAAAATTAAAGCTAACGGTAATGAAATAGCATTATTAACTTCAAATACAGATTATATTAGTTTAACTGATATTGCAAAATATAGAGACTCGGAAAATCCAAGATATATCATACAAAATTGGCTAAGAAATAAATCAACAATAGAGTTTTTAGGGGTTTGGGAACAAATGAATAATAGCAATTTTAACCGTGTCGAATTCGACACGGTTAAAAATGAAGCGGGGTCTAATAGTTTTGTTTTAACTCCTCAAAAATGGATAGAAACAACAAATGCAGTGGGAATTAAGTCAACAGCAGGTAGATATGGAGGGACTTACGCGCACTCGGACATTGCGTTTGAATTCGCTTCTTGGATTTCTCCAGAGTTTAAATTATATATTATCCAAGATTATCAAAGATTAAAACAGGAAGAATCATATAAAAATAAATTAGAATGGCAAACTAATAGATACATTTCAAAGTTAAACTATACTATTCATACAGATGCAATAAAAAACAACTTAATTACACCTACACTTACTACTACACAAATAAGACATAAGTATGCAAGTGAAGCTGATATTTTAAATATGGCGTTATACGGAATGACTGCAAAAGAATTTAAAAACAAATATCCTGAAAAAGAAGGGAATTTAAGAGATAACTCTACTATTGAGCAGTTAATGATAATGAATAATTTACAAATATTAAATGCCGATATGTTAAAATCAGGGATATCGTCTGAAATTAGATTACAAAAATTAAATGAAATTGCAATAGAGCAACAAAATATTTTAATAAAAAATAATCAAAAAGCATTACAGGAATTGAAAAAATTAAAATAAATCTATTCTGATTTTTAAATGATGTATGTATAAAGAATATTTAAAAAGGAGGATGCTATGCGCGAAACAGTTGATGGTTATTTAATTAATGATAACAATATAAAAATAGGATTCACTAATAGAAATGTTAATGCTAAGAATAGTGAGCAGATGAAAAGATTCTCTGGTGAATATGGATTTAATCATGATAATATAGTTTATAATACTCAGGTTCACGGGGTAGATGTTCGTATTGTTGAATCTGGAGACGATTTTATAGAAAACGGGAAGGAAGCGGATGGTTTAATTACTAGTTTACAGACAACACCTCTGTTAATTTTCACAGCTGATTGTGTGCCGGTGGTATTTTATGATAAGAAGCAAGGAGTTGTTGCCTTAGCTCATGCAGGTTGGCGTGGGACATATGGGAATATTGCCGGGGAAATAGTGAACATCATGCGTAATAAGTACGGCTGTAAAGTGGAAGATGTTAAGATTATTATAGGTCCATCGATTAGTGTTGATAATTACGAAGTTTCTTATGATCTTATTGAGAAATTCTCAGCATTAGAAGTACAAGGTTATTATAAAGAAGTTGATGGTAAATATTATTTAGATTTATGGCAATTGAATAAAGAATTATTAAAAAAATGTGGTATACTAGAAGATAACATTAAAATTATTGATTTCTGTACGGTAAGAGATAATGATAAATTCTTTTCATATAGATTGGATGCAGCTACTTCAAAACGTATAGGAACGATAATTCAATTAGATTAAATTGATAGAAAATAGAGGAACAAATATTGGAAAAAGATGTTAAATTAGTTGAACAAGTAGCTACATTTAAGAGGTTGCCTAAGAGTGATAGTAGATGGCGTGTAGCATTTTATTATATAGCAAAGGAATTTTGGGATTTAGAAGAGGTTTTTGTAATAATTGATAAAAATCTTTTTGAAGAGCAAGGGCTTAAAATACCAGTTTTTAGAGAGTATCAAGAAGCGGAAGGATTCCAAATATTTTCTAGTTTTATAAAAGCGAAGGAATTTGTAGAAAAGCAAGGGGATTTATTCGTTACTGCGAGTGGAGAGAAGCTTATCGGAAGAATTCGTCAAGGTGCTTTTAGAGAGGTATTTGTTCCGTTTTTTGCTGAACAGAATTTTAATTATCTGCTTAATGAAGATGAAGCGCTATTTGCTGATACTTTTAAGAGGCTTCTTGCGGTTATGGAAGCTAGCGATAACTATATTGTAGATGAAGAACAAGAAGCTATGTTAAAAGCAGGAGATGTTCAAAGTTTCTTTGCAGATATCTGTAGGAAATATATAGTATTAATGTAAATAGGGGTGGATCTAAAAGGCTTAAATTTTAAAAAAAGTGTATATGATAACTCATAGATACAGTGGTTTATTGATATCCAAATTCACTTTTATAGAAGCTTTTTAGATATCTAATAAACTGTGAAGGGAGATGACTCGAAAAAATCTTGTTTCTTTGAAATACGATTTTTTCGAGTCACTCCCTTTTACTATTTTTCTCTGAAATATTTTATTGCATATACTATGGCTATAAGGATTATTATTATATAAAGGGTATAGCTTGTGTATTGGGTATTACCTTGGATATTAACCAAATAACTTTGTACAGAGAATGGAATGAAAACTGCTGAAATTAGAGGCGCAAGTTGTTCTTTCCAAAATGCAAGAATAAGCAAGATAAATATTATTATTGTTAAAATAAAGTAAGTTATTCTAGGTATAGTAACGAAGTAACTTTCAGGGTTCGGGAATGGATTATAGTAGAAAAATATAATCGCTAGTAATACCAGAATCAATGTTATACCGTTACGTTCTTTTTCTGTTATTGTGAAAATATCTTTAATCAATAATATGTATCCTGATAGAATCCATAGAATTAAGACGATAAAAGTTATAGCAAGGTTTGCTAGGTTTAGTTGTTTGTTGAGATCGAAATTTATATTAAAAGTGTACAGAAATGTAAAAATTAATATTAGTATACTGAATAGTGTAAAGTATTTTTTTGTTTTCATATTAACCTCGTGCTAAGCAACAAATGTTGCATCCTTCTTATTTTTTTCATATAATCTATATATAGGATTATAACATTAAGATTAATTATAAACAAGGAGGTAAATGAGGAGTAATATAAAATGCTTATTTACTCTACTAGGAGTATTGTAGGTAGTTGTGGCACTATTTTTCGCAAAAGATAGAGATGATACAACTAACTAGTCTTATGTTAATGAGTATAATGCAGAAAAATATTTAAGTATATTTAAAGTTCCATTTAAACTTTATTTAAGTTAGTATTGATATTATAAAAATAGATTAAAAAGGGGTCTATAGATTATTAAGAATTTAGTAAAGAATTAAAAGGAGGATTTTTACTTATGGAAAATAGAAAAAATAATCAGGAAAATAGAGAACTTCAAAATTTTGATAGTCAACACAACTATAATGAACAGAATAATTATCAAAATTATAATAATATAGACAATACACAATTTAATAACTTTGAGAATTACAAGGGAGAGACTACGGGTAGGGTGGCTACTTCGGATACTAATTATGGAAAATTATTTCTAACAGTATTTGCAGCATTTGCTCTAGGTGCTACTAGTGTTTTTGGTGTGCAGTCTGTAGTTGGTACAGGTAGGGCGTTAAATTCAACGGTAACAGTTACAAAAGAAGATAAAGATAATCAACAGACTACTGTAAATGCTATATCAAAAGCTAAGGATGCTGTTGTTTCGATTGTAAATTACCAAAGTAATTCAAGTAATAACTTGGAATCAATTTTAGGTGGGAATTCTAAAAAATCTGAATCAAGTAATTCTGGTGATTTAAAAGCTGCTTCTAGTGGAAGTGGTGTTATTTATAAAAAATCAGGAAATACGGCGTATATTGTAACTAATAATCACGTTATTAATGGGGCTAAGAAGTTAGCTGTTATTTTAAGTGATGGAACTAGTGTTAATGCAGAGCTTGTTGGTACTGATGTTTGGACTGACCTTGCGGTATTGAAGATAAGTGCTGAAAATGTAACTACAACGATGGACTTTGCTGATAGTGATAAAATTGCTGTGGGTGAAACTGCATTTGCTATTGGTTCGCCTTTAGATGTTAACTTATCTAATACTGTTACAAAAGGTATTGTTTCTGCTGTAAATAGACAAATTCCTATGGATATTGATAAAGATGGAAGAAATGACTGGAATCAAACTGTTATTCAAACGGACGCGGCTATAAACCCGGGGAATAGTGGTGGAGCGTTGATTAATAATGAAGGTAAACTTATTGGTATTAATGAGTCAAAAATTGCTCAAGCGACTGCTAATGTAAGTGCTGAGGGTATAGGATTTGGTATTCCTTCAAATGAGGTTAAGTTAATTACTGAACAACTTGAACAATCTGGTAAAGTATTGCGTCCTGCGTTAGGGGTGCAACTGGTTTCTGTAAATACTGTAGATAATGATGCTTTGAAATCACAATTGAATTTTAATGGAAAACAAGGTGTTGTGGTAAAAACTGTTGAGAACGGTACGCCAGCTGCTCAAGCAGGTTTAGAAAAATATGATATCATTACTAAATTGAATGGGGAGGATGTTAAGGACGTTGCCGCGGTCAGAAAGTATCTATTTGAAAAAGCTAAAATCGGAGATACTGTAAAAGTAACATATTATAGAAATGGTAAAGAACAAACAACAAATGTAGTTGTTCAAGCACTAAATACTAGATAGAAAGTGTAAGGATTAGGAGTAATTCGAAAATCGTGATTACGGATAAATCAATTTTTGAGTTGCTCCTTTATTTTGTTTGATAAATGTGCGAAAATCAGCAGTGAATCATAAAAGCAAATTTGTAAAAAACGATATATTAGGTTTTCCGCTATGAAAAGTGTACTTTAGGAGTACATATAATGTTTTATATATAGTTTGAAATGGCAAGGAAAATTTGCCAAATAATGAAAAATATGTTATTATAAGGTTGTTAAATTTAAGAAAAGAAATAATAGGTGAATATATGAAAAAAGTAAGAAAAGCTATTATTCCGGCAGCAGGATATGGAACAAGATTTTTGCCTGCGACAAAGGCGCTACCAAAAGAGATGCTTCCAATTATCGATACTCCTACTATTCAATACATTGTAGAAGAAGCGGTTAAGGCTGGAATTGAAGATATTATTATTGTAACTGGTAAACAAAAAAGAGCTATTGAGGATCACTTCGACAGAAATGTGGAGTTAGAGGTTGAATTAGAGAATAAAGGTAAGTTAGCAATGTTAGAGAAAGTTAAGTATCCAACACAGCTTGCCAATATTCACTATGTCCGTCAAAAAGAAATGGCGGGACTAGGTGATGCAATTTTAACTGCTCGTAGTTTTATCGGGGATGAGCCATTTGCGGTATTATTAGGGGATGACGTTGTAATTAATGATGAGTATCCAGCGATAAAACAGCTTATTGATAAAGCTGAGGAGACAGGGTGTTCAGTAATTGGAGTGCAAAGTGTTCCAGAAGACCAAACTCATAGATATGGTGTTATTGCTCCTAAAGGGCAAGATGGTCATTTATACGAAGTTGAAACATTTGTTGAAAAGCCAGCTCCAGGGACTGCGCCATCTAATCAGGCGATTATGGGAAGATACGTTCTTAATCCAGGAATCTTTAAGCATTTAGCTAAAAAACAAGTAGGTGTTGGTGGAGAAGTTCAATTAACTGATGCTATTCAAATGTTAAATGAAGAAGAAAATGTTTATGCATATGATTTTCAAGGAAAACGCTATGATGTAGGGGAAACAATTGGATTTGTTAAGACTACTATCGACTTTGCGCTTAAGAGCGATCTTAAAGCTGAGTTAGTACCTTATTTAAAACAAAAGTTAGCAGAATTAGAATAATAAAAATTAAACGGAGTTGACTCGACAAAATTGATTTTTCTGAAATCACGATTTTGAGTCACTACCGTTTTTTTATATTTTGGGTGATATTATGATTGTTAATTATTTTGGAGTGTATGAAGTATGTTTAAGAGATAATATGGTCTCTTATGTATTAAAAAAGTTAGAGTATCTTATAAGAATAGATATGATTTACCAGGAAGCAGTCAAAAAGAATATGAGAACCTTGTAGAAACATTAGTTCGAGAATTCCAAGAAGAAACGGGTTATAGTATAGAAAATTATGGACAATCTAGAGTGCATGATCTCTTTGTTGAGGAGATTAATCGTATGGTGCATTATATTACGGCATTTTATGATGTTGAAATAGATCGGCAATATCAAGAAATTGTACCGAGATTTATAGATTTTGAACAAAATGATTCGAATGGGGCTTGTTGGATTTTGATTAGTGAATTGAATATCAATAATGCTTCGCCACTTCTTATGAAATTAAAACAAGAAATCATGAATGATAGTAGTTTGCTAGAGAAAACAGAGTATAAATTTTGGGAAATATTATAAATATAGCTTATCCGTAGAAATATGGATAAGTTTTTTGTTGAGAACTACGTTATGTATATTATAATTTGTCTGATTATCTTTTGTAACACAATTATTATCTGTTATAATATCGTTAGATGAAGGTGTTTTCAATATTTTTAAAGTTATCATATATATTTATATTATGTTAACTTGTTATATGATTTTGATATTTTCTTAATTATGATAAGAAAATGCTTTTCAAAAAGTATCTTATAGGTTGAGAAGTGTAAGGGAAAATGATTGAGAGACTATTGTAAATATATACAATGCCCTTAAATATATAATATTAATCTAATCGATAATGCATTTCAATTGGAGATAATTTGATTAAATAAAAATTTCAAAAAAGTTGGATGTAAAACGTGTTAATATTAAGAATCTATAAAAAAAGTAATAAATTTATATAAAAAAATTTATTAAATTGTAAAATACTTAATAATATTCCTCTTTACAAAATTCAACATACTGTTATACAATAATTGTAGTAGAAGTTTGGAACTACTGCTTGTAAACAAATTTTAAAGAAAGGAGGAAAAGGTATGTTAGAGTTTAATGTTGAAAAAATCAATATTCCACTTAAGCAACACGTCGGTGGTCCGTGTCAAGCAATTGTAAATGTTGGTGATCATGTAAAACGTGGTCAATTAGTAGCAACACCCAATGGGTTAGGAGCCAATATTCACGCTAGTTTATCAGGTGTAGTAGAAGAAGTTAACGATATGGCAATAATCGTTAAATTAGATAAAGAACAAACTGATGACTATGTAAGATTAGAGAAAACTGATGATAAACTCCAAAAAATTAAAGATGCTGGTATCGTTGGAGTTGGTGGTGCAGGTTTCCCTACGGGAATCAAACTATCAGCGCAAATTCCAGGTGGATACGTTATTGCGAATGCCGCAGAATGTGAACCTATCTTAGGTCATAACGTTAAATTTATGGAAGAACATCCAGAAGTCTTAGTTAGAGGTCTAAAATACATAGTTGAATTAACTGGTGCGAAAGAAGGATACATTGCTATTAAAACGAAATATCGAAAAGCAATGCTAGCATTAGGTAAAGCGTGTAAGGATGAGCCTAATATTAGTATTAAAATTTTGCCTAATATGTATCCTGCTGGTGACGAGCGTGTTATCGTAAGAGAAACACTAGGTGTGGTATTAAAACCAGGTCAATTGCCACTAGAAGCAAATGCGATTATATCGAATGTGGAAACTATTAAACGTATAGTTGAAGCAATTGAAGATGACAAACCACTGATTGATAAAGATATTACTGTTGGTGGACGTGTACAAAATCCAGGTGTTTTCCTAGATGTCCCGTTGGGACTACCAATAAATGTCTTTATTGAAAAAGCTGGTGGTTACATCCATCCACATGGAGAAATCGTGCGTGGAGGACCGTTTACAGGACGCCCCGCATTAGAAACAGATCCTATTAATAAAACAACGGGTGGATTACTTGTAGCTATGCCATATCCACAAGAAAAAGAAAAAGTAGGAATACTTATTTGTGAATGTGGAGCGCAAGAAGAACGCTTGAGACAAATAGCTGATGGAATGGGTGCAGAAGTTGTATCTGTTCAAATGTGTAAACGTATGAAACCGGATAAAAATGGAAGATTACGTTGTGAATTACCGGGTATTTGTCCAGGACAAGCGGAAAAAGTATTGAAGATGAAGAAAGATGGTGCGAAAGCAGTCATTACTGGTACTTGTCAGGATTGAACTAACACCGTGACAGGTGTAGCTCCTAGGTTAGGAGTAAAAGTTTATCATAGTACCGATCATGTACTTCGTGCCACTGACCATCATTTATACAGAAGCTATAAAAGCTTAGAATTACATAACAATAAATAATTAGTTGGAGGTTAGAAGTAATGTCAATTACAGTAGAAACTGCAAAAGAGCACTTAAATGATAAAGCGGTATTTTGTTGCAGAGCTGAGGAAGGTATCGTAATTAGTCCAGAAAACTTAGAAGATCCAGGATTATTCGATGATCTAGTAGATTCAGGATTATTATCATTCCCAGACGATGCATTAACAATCGGACAAGTATTAGGAGCTAAATTATTAAAAACAACAGACGCTCTAATACCTATTACACCAGGTATCATTGATGCCGTACAAGGTGGAGAAGAAAAAGCAGAAGAAAAAGAAGAAGTAGTAGAGGCTCCAGTAGCTGAAGTTAGCGCGCCAGTTGCGCCAGTAGCTCCGGTTACACCGGTTGCACAAACACAAACTCCAGCAGGAGTATTCAGACTACAAATCGGAAAAGGTGAAAATATTAACCTTGAAATTCCACTATCAGCTATCGGTGGACAAACAGCAGCTCCAGTAGCACAAGCTCCAGTTCAAGCAGTGGAAGCTAAAGCTGTTGAGGCGGCTAAAGTTGAAACAGTAGCAGTAGCTAAAGTGGAAGAAGAACATGTAGGAGAACCTAAATTTATCCGTTCTCTACACACTAAACACTACAAAATTGATAAAGTAGAATTTGGTGAAAAAACAGAAATTAAAGGAACTACTTTAGTTTTAAGAACAGCAGAAGACTTATGTAAAGAAGCTGCTGAATCAGAAGCTTTAGTAGAAAGTGTTAAATTAGAAATTATCACTCCTGATAAATACGATACTTACAGTGAAACAATCATGGACGTTCAACCAATCGCTGTTAAAGAAGAAGGAGATCTTGGTCACGGTACTACTCGTGAACTTAAAGGTGTAGTAATGGTTCTTACAGGAACTGATGCTAACGGAGTTCAAATCGGGGAATTTGGTTCTTCAGAAGGTGAATTAGAACGTAACATCATGTGGGGTCGTCCAGGAGCTCCAGATAAAGGTGAAATCTTCATTAAAGGTCAAGTTACAATTAAAGCAGGAGCTAACATGGAACGTCCAGGGCCATTAGCAGCTCACAAAGCATTCGACCACATTACAGAAGAAATTCGTAAAGCTCTTAAAGAATTAGACGATGAAAGCCTAGTAGTTGGAAACATCAATATTGAACAATATCGTCACCCAGGAAACAAAAAAGTATTAATCGTTAAAGAAATCATGGGACAAGGTGCTATGCACGATAACTTAATCTTACCAGTAGAACCAGTTGGTACACTTGGTGCTAAACCAAACGTTGACCTTGGTAACCTACCAGTAATGCTTGCACCAACAGAAATCTTAGACGGTGGTATCCACGCATTAACTTGTATTGGACCAGCTTCTAAAGAAACTTCTCGTCACTACTACCGTGAACCATTAGTACTTGAAGCAATGGCTGATGAAGAAATTGACTTAGTAGGGGTATTATTAGTTGGATCACCTCAAGCTAACTCAGAAAAATTCTATGTATCTAAACGTGTAGGTATGACTATCGAAGCAATGGATATCGATGGTGCTATCGTAACAACTGAAGGATTTGGTAACAACCATATCGACTTCGCTTCTCACATTGAAGAAATCGGTAAACGTGGAGTATCAGTAGTTGGTATGACTTACTCAGCAGTACAAGGTGCTCTTGTAGTAGGTAACGAATACATGACAGCTATGGTTGATAACAACAAATCTAAACAAGGTATTGAAAACGAAATTCTTTCAAACAATACATTATGTAAAGAAGATGCTATCCGTGCTTTAGCAATGCTTAAAACACAAATGGGTGGCGGAACAATCAAAAAAGCTGAAAGAAAATGGAATCCTAACGTTAAATTAAATAACGTAGAAGTTATTGAAAAAACTACAGGACAAAAAGTAGAATTACTTGATAACGAACAAGTATTACCAAAATCTAAAAAACGTCAAGAAATCTACGAAAAAGAAGATTAATTTTTAAAGAGGATAGGAAATAAGTTATGATTGAAAAATTAAAATATGCATCTACAGAAAGAGTGTTCGAAGGGGTAATTGTTGATCATAACGACGCCAGCGTTACGATAGACATTAAAGGGCGCTTAGGGCAATTTAAAATTCCTATGAGAATGTTAATTTCTGATTATCCGGTAAAAATTGGCCAAGAGGTAGCATTTTTACTGAGTTATCCAGAAGTTATTAGCGAAGAACCTGACGAACATTATGTAAATGCAATACTAAATACAAAAAAATTACAAGAAGAAGTAAAAAACAGACTAAATGAAGAATAGTAGGAAGGAGAATTTAGAATGTCATTAACGATATTTGAAGGTCTACAATCAGAAATTTTTGTACCTATTACACCAAAACCAGTTTGGGCTCCAGTAACTAAAGAGTTAAAAGATATGAAAGTAGCATTAGCTACAGCAGCAGGAGTTCACTTAAAAACAGATAAAAGATTTAACTTAGCAGGGGATACTACATTCCGTGAAATCCCAGATACTGCTCACAGTACAGATCTTATGGTATCACACGGTGGATATGATAACGCTGATGCTAACAGAGACATCAACTGTATGTTCCCAATCGACAGATTACACGAACTTGCTAAAGAAGGATTCATCGGTAGCGTAGCGGAATTCCACTATGGTTTCATGGGTGGTGGTGGAGACCAAGAGGCTTTCACAAACTCTACAGGACCAGCAATCGCTGCGAAATTAAAAGAAGAAAATGTTGATGCAGTTATTTTAACTGCTGGTTGAGGTACTTGCCACAGAACTGCCGTGATCGTGCAGAGAGCAATTGAGGAAGCAGGTATTCCAACAATCTTAATAGCAGCACTACCTCCAGTAGTGCGTCAAAACGGTACTCCTAGAGCCGTTGCACCACTTGTACCAATGGGTGCTAACGCTGGGGAACCAAACAATGTTGAGCAACAAACACAAATTCTAAAAGCAACATTAGAGCAACTAATTAAAATACCAAGTTCAGGTAAAATAGTTCCTCTTCCATTTGAGTATATTGCTCACGTGTAGGAGAAATATCAGAAGAGGGACGGGTGTCCCTCTTCTTTTTTAACAAAAATCTGTACTAGTAAAACAACTTACAACTGTATTATTACAGATGATAAAATAGTAAGGGATTGATGGTTATGACAAAAGAGAGATTGCAAATAAAAGCATTCCATATGAAAAATGTTGCTTTAGGAAGAAAAGTGAAGATTGAAAATAATGAGCTTATTATTCCGAGTGAAATTGAATATGATAAAAATATTTTTGAAAGTGTAGAGGTTAAGATAATTAAACCTCGTGAACATAATTTTTATGTAAATACTATAATGGATGTAGTACCAATATCTACGAAAGTTCTAGGAAGACTTGGTGAGGGTATAACTCATACTCTAACAGGAGTATATATGCTTTTAACAGGGGCGAATACTGAAGGAGAACAGATGCATGAATTTGGTTCTTCAGAAGGTATTCTTAAAGAACAACTTGTGCTAAATAAAGCAGGTTCTCCTACAGATAGTGATTATTTAATACATATTGATGTTATTATTAAATCAGAAGTAGATTTTGATAGAGCTTTGGCCTTTTCTATCTTTGAACTATCAGATGTATATTTACAAAATATACGTGAAGTTATGAAGGTTCTTAGTGGACGTGATGCAGATGAAATTCATGAATTTTATAATCCAAAAAACCCTGGAAAACCTAAAGTAGCTTTGGTTAAAGAAGTTGCAGGGCAAGGGATGATGTATGATAATCAGCTGTTTCCAATAGAGCCAAGTGGAATAGATAAAGGTATTTCTATTATAGATATGAACAATATGCCAGTGTTACTTACAGCTAATGAATATCGCGATGGTGCGATAAGAGCAATGGTATAGAAAGAGGTGTTATTATGGGGATTGGACCATCTACAAAAGAAACAAGTTTGCACCACTTTAGAGATCCATTACTAGATACATTAGCAACAGATCCTGATATTGATTTCCAAGGGGTAATTGTAGTGGGAACACCGCAGGATAATCGTTTAAAACATCTAGTAGGATGGCGAACAGCAACATGGTTAGAAGCAATGAGAACAGATGGAGCTATTATCTCAGCAGATGGTTGGGGAAACAGTGATGTTGACTATGCTAATACTATGTTTGAAATAGGAGAACGTGGAATTTCTATCGTAGGTTTAAAATTTATGGGGAAACACAAATTCGTAGTAGAAAATCAATACACGAAGTTCGTTTTAGACTTTAACAAGTCTGAAGAAGGTGTAGAAACAGAAATAGTTTGTCAAAACAATATTGACTATACTGATGCTAGAAAAGCACTAGCATTATTAAAATTAAAAATGAGACAAGATACAAATAACAATAAATAAAATTAAGGAGTGAGTTATTATGAAACTAAATAAAATGATTTCAGTTATTGATACACATACAGCAGGAGAAGCTGCTCGTTTAGTAACAGCAGGAATTCCAAAAATACCTGGTAAAGACATGGTTGAGAAAAAACAATACTTTATTGAACATCTTGATGATGTAAGAAAATCAGTAATGTTTGAACCACGTGGACACCAAGATATGTTTGGAGCATTCTTATTACCTCCAACAAAAGAAGAAGCTGATTTCGGACTAGTATTCATGGATACTGGTGGTTATTTAAATATGTGTGGACACAATACTATCGCAGCAGTTACAGCAGCAGTTGAAACTGGTATGGTAGATGTTGAAGAAGGCGCAACTGAAAAAGAAGTAGTAGTTGAAACTCCGGCCGGATTAATTTATGCAACTGCTAAATTAAAAGATAATGGAGCTAAAGTAAAAGAAGTTTCATTCAGAAACGTTGAATCATTCTTATACAAACGTGATGTTGAGCTTGATGTAGAAGGAGTAGGACACGTTAAATTTGATATTTCATTTGGTGGAAGTTTCTTCTGTATTATTTCAGCAGATCAACTTGGTTTAGAAGTTACACCTAAAAATGCTTCTAAACTAAAAGAAGCTGGATTGAAAATTCGTGATGCAGTTAACGCGAATATTGAAATTCAACACCCAACTTTAGAACACATTAAAACTGTAGACTTAGTTGAAATTTATGACAAACCATCTCACCCAGAAGCTACATATAAAAACGTAGTAGTGTTTGGAGATGGAAATATTGACCGTTCACCATGTGGAACAGGAACATCTGCTAAATTAGCTACACTTTATGCAAAAGGTGAGTTAAAACCAGGTGAACCATTTGTTTATGAAAGTATCTTAGGTACTTTATTCAAAGGAAGAATCGTTGAAGAACGTAAATTAGCAGGATTTGATGCTATTATTCCAGAAATTACAGGTTCTGGATACATCTTAGGATTTAGTAACTATGTTTACGATCCAGACGATTCACTTACATACGGATTCTTATTAGGATAGGAGAGAAAATATATGGATTTATTAACAGTATTATTAATTATCATAGGAGCTGGAGGGGTATTCTTCCTTGCATCTTTAGTTATGGACGTTGTAAAACACAAGGATGATTTGGGTAAAGAAAATCCAATTGTCGGGTTCTTTATCGGTTTAGTGACAGACTTCTTCGATACATTAGGTATCGGAAGCTTTGCGCCAACAACATTATTATTCAAAGTTACTAAGTTCTTAGACACTGACAAAAAGATTCCAGGTACATTAAACGTTGCCCACACAATTCCAGTTATAATGGAAGCAGTATTATTCTTAACAGGGGTTAAAGTTGAAGGTATTACTTTATTCTCAATGATTGCTGCTGCTATTGCAGGTGCGTTAGTAGGTGCGAGAATAGTAAATAAATTACCTGAGAAAAAAATCCAACTTGTTATGGGTGTGTGTTTAATTGTAACTGCATTCTTAATGGCTTCAGGTCAACTTGGTTGGTTAAAAGCTCTTGGAGCTGGTAACGAAGCTGTAGGCTTAACAGGTATTAAACTTATT
The DNA here is from genome assembly GCF_963529685.1 of uncultured Gemella sp. GTDB lineage: Bacteria > Bacillota > Bacilli > Staphylococcales > Gemellaceae > Gemella. The sequence goes on along the minus strand of NZ_CAUSAI010000002.1, from coordinate 27,113 downwards.
ATCGGTGTTGTAGGTAACTTCATTCTTGGAGCGCTTATGATGGCTGGTGTTGGATTATATGCACCATGTATGGCTATGGTTTATATGTTAGGACTTAGCCCATTAGTAGCATTCCCAATTATGATGGGATCTTGCGCAGGACTTATGGCTATTGGTTCACCAGAATTCATTAGAGCTGGTAACTATTCAAGAATTGGTTCTATTGTTATTACTATTGGTGGTGTGATTGGGGTAACTATTGCTTATACATTAGTTAAGAGTATGCCACTTGCTGTATTAACATGGGTAATCATAGGTGTTGTTATCATAACAGGTATCTCTATGATTAGACAAGGTACAAGAAAAGCCGCTTAATTAATTAAAAGTAAAAAACGAAGTTTGAGTAATCAAACTTCGTTTTTTGCTTTATAGTCTAAATTCAAGAGGAATCCGTATAGTATATGTTATTTCTTAAGACTTTCACTAACTAAATTTTGTTTTTTCATCGAGATAATGGCTGAGTAACAAAATACTGCTACGGCAACCCAAATGATAGAGAATGATATTAGTTTTTGAATACTTAGTGCTTCTCCGTATACAAAAATTCCAATGAAAAATTGCATTGTTGGGGGAAGATATTGAAGTATTCCAAGGATGTACAAGGGAATATCTGTAGCTCCTTTAGCGAATAACATAAGAGGGACCGCAGTAACTACTCCAGACAGTAATACATATATTAAGGTAGTATGTCCAAACTTATGCAACGTTATCGCGTTATTAGAAGCAAGATAGCTTATATACATAAGGGCAATAGGAGAAACTATTGCGGTTTCGATAAACAGACTTGCTTTCGGACTAAGTAAGATTTTTTTCTTACATAGGCTGTATAGTCCAAAGGTTAGTGCTAACATGATAGAAATCCAAGGTAAAGATCCTAATGATATAAATAAATAGAGTAGTGATCCCCCGACACACAAACATGCAATTGTTTGTGTACGTGTTAGTTTTTCTTTTAAAAACACAACGGCTAGAATAATCGTAACGATTGGATTTAAGTAATAACCGAAGCTTGCCTCCAGTACGTGATTAGTATTTACTGCAATGATATAAGTAAGCCAGTTTCCTGTTATTAAAAATGATGCAAGAACTAGCAGTAAGAAACCTTTTTTATCTTTCCATAGATTAGAGAGCTCAGTGAAAATTGCGTTTTTATTTTTTGCGGTCGCTACTACCAAAAACATAAAGATGAAGGAACATAAAACACGCATTGTTAAAACTTCATATGCATCGATATTTTTTAATAATTTGAAGTATATAGGGAATAAACCCCATGAAAAGTAGCATATTAATATTGCTATTAAACTTTTTTTAGTATTGTTCATGGTATGTCTCCTTATAAAATGTTAAATTTCAATTTGTAGTAAATTAAGTATAGCGAAAATAAGTATATTTTTCAATGAATAATTTTCAATTTTTTCAAAAACATTCAAATTATTTTCAAATTCATATAAATAACGGAGTTAACCCAAAAGCTCTAAATTTTAACAAAGTTCATATGATAACTTATAGATGAAGTGATTTATTGATTTCAAAAATAGCTTTATAAAAGTTTTTTTGGAATCTAATAAGCTGTGCGGGGGCGACTTGTCTACGAAATCGCGATATTTGAGTTACTCTCTTATTTTTAATAGTAGAAGATGACGATTTTATAAAATTAACATAGTAAAAAAACAAATATATTTTTTGAACTTTAGAAAATAACCCTTTAAATACCAGTTTTTATTGAAAAATTATATTTAAAAAACAATATGTATATAAATATATTTCAAGAGACTTTGTATAACGCTTAAGAAAACGTTTTTATTTATTTGAGAAATAGTATAAAATAAAAATATAAGAAATATACTGTAAGAATAGTGTGGGAGAGGACGTAAGTCACCGAAGGTACAAGTTAATATTTAGCAAATATTAATGAAATTCTCAGGTAAAAAGACTGCACTAGGACAGAACTCTGAAGTAAATCGACAGAGAGAAAGCTAGCTTTCTTTCTGTTTTTATTTTTTAAGGAGGGGTATTATGAAACTAATAACTAATAATCCGAAATTTATTAATAATAAATTTAAAGGGATAGAGATAGAGTATTTTGATATAAGTTATATAGATATTTTGAAGAAAGCTAGAGATTACGTTCATGAAAATTATGAGATTTTAACACATCCTTTATATGGTAGTGTTAAGCCAAATGAGACGATATATAGAAGTATTATTGTAAAAAAAAGTGAAGGATTAGATATCGCCTCAATTAATTTAATTTCTGAGGCTGTAACAACATTTGAGAAGTTTAGAAATAATAAGAAAGTTCCTGAGTGGACAGATGTTGTAAAAGATGATTTTAGTGTCATTGATTATGACTTAATATTAAATGCGATAAATAGAATATTATAAAAAATTAATAAAGGAGAATAATTATGAGTAGACATTATGATGTAATTATTATAGGTTCAGGGCCAGCTGGTTTATCAGCGGCATTGTATGCTTCACGAGCTAAGTTAAGCACTTTAGTTCTTGAAAAATCAAAAAATGGGGGGCAAGCTGCGATTACTCACCTGATTGAGAACTATCCTGGAGCGGTAGAAGATCCGACAGGACCACGTGTGACTGCAAGGATGGTTGAACAGGCTAAAAGTTTTGGGGCTGAAATCAAACAAGATGAGGTTCTAAATGTTGAGCTTGAAGGAGAAGAAAAAGTAGTTACTTGTGTAAGTGGTGATTATACTGCTAAGACAGTAATTATTGCGACAGGAGCTTCGCCAAGAAAATTAGATGTTCCAGGAATTAGAGAGCTAGAAAGTAAAGGTATTTCTTACTGTGCTACTTGTGATGGTGACTTTTTTGAAGGACTTGATGTTTATGTAGTTGGAGGAGCTAATAGTGCTGTAGAAGAAGCTTTATTCTTAACTAAATTTGCTCGTAAAGTGACAATTGTATATCGTAAAGAAAATGTTCGATGCGAAAAAGTTACTGCAGAAAAAGCTAAAAACAATCCAAAAATTGAAATTTTAGGTAATACTGTAGTTACTGAAGCAATTGGGGATGGAATTTTAGAAGCAATTAGATTAAAAAATGTAATAACTGGTGAAGAATATGTAATTGAAGCTGACGAAGAAGACGGAACAATGGGATTATTCTTCTTTATCGGATATATTCCTCAAACTAAGCTGTTCGAAGGAAAAGTTGAGATGACAGAAGATGGATACATTAAAGCTGGTGAAGATACTAGAACAAATGTAGATGGTGTATTTGTAGCTGGTGATTGCCGTGAAAAAGATATTCGTCAAGTGGTAACTGCAGTATCAGACGGAGCTGTTGCAGCGATTCGTGCGGAAAAATATATTGCTGAGAAATTTGAATAAAATTTAAAAAATAAAAATAACATAAGGAGAAAAAGAAAATGTTAGAATTAAACAAAGAAAACTTCGACCAAGAGGTATTGGAAGCAGAAGGATATGTGTTTGTAGACTTCTGGAGCCAAGGATGTGAACCATGTAAAGCTCTTATACCAGATGTTCACAAATTGGCAGAAGCATATGGAGATAAAGTTAAATTTACATCTCTAGATACAACAAAAGCAAGAAGACTTGCGATTAAACAAAAAGTTTTAGGTTTACCAACATTAGCCATATATAAAGATGGTAGCAAAGTCGACGAAGTAACTAAAGACGATGCGACTATTCCTAATATTGAAGCTATGATTAAAAAATATTATTAAAATTAACTCAAAGGGAGGTAGTAGGTATGCGTCTTGAATTAGGAAAGATTCATATTAAAGATATACAGTTTGCTACAGAATCAAAAATTGAAGCAAATGTATTGTATGTAAATAAAGAAGAGCTTATAAAAGCTGTTTTTGAGGATGATGCAATCGAATCTGTTGATTTGGATATAGCTCGTCCTGGTGAAAGTGTTCGTATTACGCCAGTTAAGGATGTAATTGAACCTCGTGTAAAAGTTGAGGGACGTGGTGGTATATTCCCTGGTATCTTATCAAAAGTGGATACTGTAGGGGAAGGACGCACAATCGCTCTTAAAGGTATGGCTGTTGTAACTACTGGTAAAATAGTAGGATTCCAAGAAGGTATCATTGATATGACAGGTGTTGGAGCAGAATATACTCCATTTTCAAAAACAAATAACTTAATCGTCATCGCTGAGCCAAAAGCAGGAATTAAACAACATGAACATGAAAAAGCAGTTCGTTATATTGGATTTAAAGCTGCTCGCTATATTGCAGAATTAGCTCGTTCATTAGAGCTAGAAGAAGTAGAAGTGTATGAAACAAAACCTTTATTAGAACAAATTGCTGAGTATCCTGATCTTCCAAAAGTAGGATATGTATACATGCTTCAAACTCAAGGTTTATTACATGATACTTATGTTTATGGTGTGGATGCAAAACAAATAGTACCGACAATTTTATACCCAACTGAAATTATGGATGGTGCTATCGTAAGTGGTAACTGTGTATCAGCATGTGATAAAAACCCAACATATGTACACTTAAACAATGGAGTTATTGAAGATTTATACAAAAAACACGGTAAAGAAATTAACTTCTTAGGTGTAATCATCACTAACGAAAATGTGTACTTAATGGATAAAGAACGTTCATCTAACTGGACTGCAAAACTTTGTCGTTACTTGAATTTAGATGCGGTAATTGTATCTCAAGAAGGATTTGGTAATCCAGATACGGACTTAATCATGAACTGTAAAAAAATCGAAGCGGAACAAGTTAAAACAGTTATCGTAACAGACGAATATGCAGGGCGTGATGGAGCTAGCCAAAGTTTAGCTGATGCTGATGTAGCTGCCAATGCCGTAGTTACAGGTGGTAATGCTAACCAAGTGGTTGTATTACCTAAACTAGATAGAATTATCGGTCATATAGATGTGGTGAATGTAATTGCTGGTGGTAATCAAGACTCATTAAGAGAAGATGGTACTATCGAAGTAGAAATCCAAGCTATCACAGGTGCTACTAATGAGACAGGTTTTGGATACTTAAGTGCTAAAACTTTCTAAGAAATAAAATATAAAAATGTTATAGATTTAAACAAGGAGGAATAAGATAATGGTAAGTCTTATTAATAAAAAAGTAGTTATCATCGGTGACCGTGATGGTATTCCGGGCTTAGCTATTGAAGAATGTGTTAAACCAATTGAGGGATTAGAAGTAGTATTTTCATCTACTGAGTGTTTTGTCTGAACGGCTGCAGGGGCTATGGACTTAGAAAACCAAAAACGTATTAAAGAAGCTGCCGAAAAATTCGGTAACGAAAACGTTGTTGTTTTACTAGGTGCTGCAGAAGCCGAAGCTGCTGGTCTAGCAGCTGAAACTGTAACAGTGGGAGATCCAACATTCGCAGGACCACTTGCTGGAGTAGAACTTAATCTAGCTGTATATCACATTGTAGAAGAAGAGATTAAATCACAAATAGATGAAGCAATCTATGAAGATCAAGTAGGAATGATGGAAATGGTATTAGATGTTGATGAAATCACAAACGAAATGAAAGATGTTCGTGGAGAGTAATTAATATCCTTAAATGAGTATAGGGGGAAATAAAAATGTCTAAAATAAGAGTAGTACATTATATAAACCAATTCTTCGCCGGAGTAGGTGGAGAAGAAAAAGCCCACATTGCCCCAGAACTAAGAACTGAATTACCACCAATAAGTGTTCAGTTACAAGGCAAGTTGGGAGAAGAATTTGAAGTAGTAGCAGCAGTAGTTTGTGGTGATAGTTACTTCAATGAAAATTTAGAAAAAGTTCAAGCTGAGCTTATTGATATGATTAAAGGATGCGATCCTCAATTATTTATTGCAGGACCAGCTTTTAATGCAGGACGTTATGGTGTTGCAGCAGGGACTATTACAAAAGCTGTGCAAGATGAACTGCACATTCCAGCAGTAACAGCTATGTATGTAGAAAACCCTGGTACAGATATGTTTAGAAAAGAAGTTTATATTCTTGAAACATCTGACAGTGCAGCAGGTATGAGAAAAGCTTTACCAAAATTAGCAAAATTCGCAGCGAAATTAGCTAAAGGAGAAGAAATCTTATCTCCGAAAGAAGAAGGATACCATGAAAGAGGAGTTCGTGTAAACTTCTTTAGTGAAAAACGTGGTTCTGAACGTGCTGTTGAAATGCTTGTTAAGAAAATTAAGGGTGAAGAGTTTGAAACTGAGTATCCAATGCCTAACTTTGATAGAGTAGAACCAAATCCAGCGGTTAAAGATTTAACTAAAGCTAAAATTGCTTTAGTGACGTCTGGAGGAATTGTACCAAAAGGTAATCCAGATCATATCGAATCTTCTTCTGCTTCTAAATATGGAGAATATTCACTAGAAGGATTTAATGATTTGACTGATGCTACACATGAAACAGCTCACGGTGGATACGATCCAGTATATGCTAATGAAGATGCTGATAGAGTTTTGCCAGTTGATGTAATGAGAGATTTTGTTAAAGAAGGTAAAGTTGGAAGCTTACATGAGAAATTCTACACAACTGTAGGTAATGGTACAGCTGTAGCTAGTGCTGTAGGATTTGCTAAAGAATATGCTCAAAAATTAGTAGCTGATGGAGTAGATGCTGTAATCTTAACTTCTACTTGAGGTACTTGTACTCGTTGCGGTGCAACGATGGTAAAAGAAATAGAGAGAGCGGGTATACCTGTGGTTCACATGTGTACAGTAGTACCGATTTCTCTAACAGTTGGAGCTAACAGAATCGTTCCAACTATCGCAATCCCTCACCCACTAGGAAATCCAAAACTAGATGCGGATGAAGAGAAAAAATTAAGACGTGGACTTGTAGAAAAAGCATTACATGCTTTAACTGTTGAAGTTGATAGTCAAACAGTATTCGAATAAAAAATAAAGAAAGGGGAGCTGAGGGTATATATTTTACCCTCAGCACACAATAGCTATGAATTATCCAGTATTTAAGGGGGCAGGATACATTCTTGTTCACACACCAGATATGATAGTAAGAAATGGATCTACTTGTTCTATAGAGAGAGTAACTAATCCAGATTCTGAGTTTTTAAAAGAAGTAGAAAATCATATTCGTTCGTATGATGAAGTAGTTAACTATTTACCTAACCAAGTTTATATTGGTAATAAGACTCCTGATGAACTAAAAGAATATCCAATGCCTTGGTATGAAATTAAAGATGAACAAGGTAAACGTCATGGTAAATTTGGGCAAATTGTACCTCAAGATGAATTCTTAGCCCTAATGAAACTATGTGATGCTTTTGATTTAGTAAAACTGTCGGAAGAGTTTGTAGCCAGTGTTCGTCCTAAAATAGAGGAAAACTTCAAAGAGCTAACTCCTTTATTCGAAAAATTAGAAGGATCTGATATAAGCGATAAAGAAGATGATTTTGAAGCGTTGGTTCATGAAGGAAAAGTAGTGGGATATGTAAAAAAAGCTCACGATGTAGATGTGAATTTAAATGCTCATGTTATATTTGAAAATCTAGTTGTTAAAGCTTCGGGTGTTATTTCTGCTTTAGAATTACTTCGTAGTTATAATATTAATCCAGAAGAAATTGATTATGTTGTAGAATGTTCAGAAGAAGCCTGTGGGGATATTAATCAACGTGGTGGTGGTAACTTTGCGAAATCTATAGCAGAAGTAGCTGGACTAGTTAATGCTACTGGTTCTGACCTTAGAGGTTTCTGCGCAGCCCCAACTCATGCGTTAATAAGTGCTTCAGCTTTAGTAAAATCTGGCGTTTATAAAAATGTTTTAGTAGTAGCTGGTGGAGCTAGCGCTAAACTAGGAATGAATGGTAAAGATCACGTTAAAAAAGGTTTACCTGTATTAGAAGACGTTATAGGAGGATTTGCGGTATTAATTAGTGAAAATGATGGAGTAAATCCTATTATTAGAACTGATATGGTAGGTAAGCATAATGTAGGAACAGGCTCTTCACCACAAGCAGTAATGGGTGCTTTAGTAGCGAATCCATTAGAGAAAGCTAATTTAAAAATTACAGATGTTGATGTATTCTCAGTGGAAATGCAAAACCCTGATATTACAAAATCTGCAGGAGCAGGAAATGTTCCCGAAGCTAACTACAAAATGATTGCAGCTTTAGCAGCAATGCGTGGTGATATTGAGAAAAAAGAATTGAAATCATTCATTGAAGCTAAAGGATTGCCTGGATGGGCCCCAACACAAGGACATATTCCTTCGGGAGTACCATATGTAGGATTCTTAATTGATGATCTTACAAAAGGTGATAAAAATCGTGCTATGATAGTAGGTAAAGGAAGTTTATTCTTAGGAAGAATGACTAATCTATTTGATGGAGTATCTATAGTAATTGAGAGAAATAATGGTGCTGTAGAAGGAGAAGTGTCAGGAATTTCTAAAGACGAAATAAGAAAAATTATAGCAGAATCTATGAGAAAAATTTCCCAAGAAATGTTAGAAGAATAGGGGTGATACTATGAGTAAAAAAATTATATCAGAAGTATTGCTAGAAGTAGCTAATGCCATAGAAACAGGCAACTTTGGTAAAAAATTAAAAGTTGGTTTAACAACTTTAGGTAGTGAACATGGATTTGAAAATTTAATTCAGGGGGCACTATTAGCGAAAAATCCTATATTCGATATAGTTTTAATAGGTAAAGGTCATAAGGACTTCGAATCGTATGAAGCAAAAGATGAAGAAGAAGCTCATAAAATTATGGAAGACTTATTAGACAAAGAGGAAATCGCATCTTGCGTTACAATGCATTACAACTTTCCGATTGGAGTATCTACAGTAGGTAGGGTTATTACACCTGCTAGAGGACGTGAAATGCTTCTTGCGACAACGACAGGCACATCTGCTACTAACAGAGTAGAAGCTATGGTTAGAAATACTCTATATGGTATTGCAACGGCAAAATCACTAGGGATAGAGAATCCGACAGTGGGAATAGCAAACGTAGAAGGTGCTAGACAAGTTGAAAAAATATTATTGGAACTTAAAGATAATGGCTATAACTTTGAGTTTGCAACATCACAAAGAGCAGATGGTGGTTCAGTAATGAGAGGAAATGATTTATTGATGGCTACACCAGATGTTATGGTTGTTGATTCATTGACTGGGAACTTGTTTATGAAGGTATTTTCAGCATTTAATACTGGAGGAGATTATGAGGCTAGTGGTTATGGCTACGGTCCTGGTATTGGTGAAGACTATGGCAGAAGAATATTAATTTTATCAAGAGCTTCAGGTGCTCCAGTTGTAGCTAATGCGTTAAAATATGCTTATGAAATAGCAAAAGGAAAAGTAAATGAAATAGCTAAACTAGAATACAAAAAAGCAAATAATGCCAAATTAGGGGAACTAATTTCAAAATTAAAAGTAAAAAAAGAAGGATCAAATACTGAAGAAGTAAAAGTGCCTGATAAAGAAGCGGTTACTTCTCAAATCTCAGGAGTGGATATCTTGGATCTTGAAGATGCTACGAAATTATTATGGAAACATGGTATCTACGCAGAAAGTGGAATGGGATGCACAGGGCCAATAGTTCTAGTAAATTCTTCTAAGAAACCAAATGCAAAAGAAATTCTAAAAGATGCAGGATATATTTCATAATAAAAAAAGATAGAAAATATCACTTTAAGTAGCTGAATGAGAAAGAAATTAATAGAAGAGGGAGTGACTCAAAAATCATGATTTCAGAGAAATTGATTTTGTCGAGTTTTCCTGTAAAGCTAAATGGAGTAATTATTTTGGAATTAACATAAATTTTTATATCGTAGACTAAAAAGGTTGTGTATAACGACTTTTGAACTGAGACGAGGTTGTCTTCGTTTAGATAGTTATAGATATATTAAAGTAGGAATGACAGTTAATTATGATTTTTATATAATCATGCATTGAATGTTATTCCTATTTTTTATGAATAGATGCTAGTTGTATTGATATCGAGCGATTAATAGGAAAAATTTGAATAATTTACTTATAGAAGTTATTAGGTTGTATTAATTTAGAACAATTAGAAGATGATTATCATTATAGAGATAATATAGTATATAATAATTATAGATTGAAATTTAATCGTTATTGGTAAGGTGTATGCCGATTTAAACGATTAAAATTCAAGAAAAATACAGACGTAATTGATCTAATTTATAATAGTAAATGATTAAAGATAATAGCGAAAGTTGTAAAGAAATGAATAACTTTTATGAAAGGAGATTTTTTTATCGATGCAGATATTTAGAAAGAAAACTTTAGAAAGGATACTTGGCGAAAGTGGTAAAAAAACATTAAAACCAACTATGAGAACGATAGACTTAATTCTTTTAGGCGTAGGTTCAGTTATAGGTTCAGGTATTCTTGTTTTAACGGGAGAAGCATCTTCTAAAGCGGGGCCATCTGTAATTTTTTCATTTTTAATTGCTGGTTTGGCTTGTGGATTAACAGCGTTATGTTATGCTGAATTGTCATCGACAATCCCGTCAAGTGGAAGTGTCTATACGTATAGTTATATGACATTAGGTGAGATTGTAGCTCACTCTATGGGATGGCTTCTTGGGGGGAGTTATATTATTGCAGGAGCTGCCATAGCAAATGGTTGGTCGAGTTATTTTAAAAATTTATTAGAAGGTTTTGGTCTTGTTTTACCTAAGGAGTTTACTTCACTACCAAGCGAAGGTGGTTATGGGAATATACTAGCAATCACTGTTGTATTATTAATAATGCTAGTACTATTTAAAGGGACAAGTAGTAGTAAGTTTGTTAATAATTTCATGGTTGTAATTAAGATTTGCGTAATTATCTTATTTGTTCTAGTAGGAATATTTTATGTGAAACCAACAAATTGGACAGATAGCTTTGCTCCCCAAGGTTTATCAGGAGTTATGGTGGGAGCTACAACTGTATTTTTTGCGTATTTAGGTTTTGATACAATTTCAACTTCAGCAGAAGAGACGATAAATCCTCAAAGATCACTGCCGAGAGCTATAATAATTACTTTATTTATTTGTACAGCTTTTTATATTACAGTTTGCTTAGTGTTAACAGGTATGGTGCCTTATTATCAACTAGGAAAAGGTGACGCGTTAGCATATGTTTTAGAAGTTGTAGGTCAAGATAGGGTAGCGGGAATTGTGTCATTAGGTGCCGTAATAGGTCTTTTAGCAGGACCATTAGCGACTATGTTTGCCTCAATAAGAATTTTATTCACAATGAGTAGAGATGGGCTATTACCAAAACAATTAATGAAATTAAATAAAAATGGAGTACCTGGTTCAACAACAATAGGAGTAGGTATACTTATGGCATTACTGACAGGATTTTTACCGTTAGGACAGTTAGCTGATTTGGCTAATGTTTCATGGATTATTGCTTTCACATTAGTTAGTTATTCGGCTATTGTGATAAGAAAAGAATATCCTAACGCAAGTCGTGGATTCACAATGCCAGGAATGCCGTATTTACCAATATTATCAATTTTATTATTCTTGGTGTTATTATATGGTATTCAATTATCTACGTGGATAATTTTCGGATGTTGGATTCTAGTTGGTCTAGTAATTTACTTTAGCTATTCGATGAAACATAGTATAGAAAAATAGTAACAAAATAATCCTCTTATATTAGTTTTAGGCTAATATAAGAGGATTATTGGTTTAAAATTAGAATTAGTTTTTCTTGAATTTATTGAGAAAAATTTATAAAAATTGCGAATCATCTTCTATTATTTCTTTAACTTTTTGCATTTGATTATCTAGTTTAGCGCTTATCTCCGCACAGAGTAGTAGGCGACGTTCGATTTCTTTTTCTTTTTCTTCGCTAAGGTTCTTTTTATATCTAAGTTTATGCTCTAAACTTGCCCAAAAGTCCATAGCAATTGTTCTAAATTGGACTTCAACTGCCACGTGTTCTACTTTATCTGATAAGAAGATAGGTACTTTAACGATAAGGTGATAACTTCTATACCCATTTTTTTTATTATTTTTAATATAATCTTTTTCTGCAATGACAGTTAAATCATCTTGTTGCTTTAGAGCATCTACAAGTTTATATACATCGTTTTTGAATGAACATATTACACGAACACCAGCAACATCATAGATATTTTCTTTAATTGTATCTATATCGAATGGTAAGTCTAATCGTTTAAGTTTATTCATTAAACTTATTGGTGTTTTTAATCTTGTTGTGACAGATTCTATCGGATTACTTTCACCGTGTAAAGAAAACTCTTTATCAAATACGTTTAGTTTTGTCTCAATTTCAAGCATAGCACATTCATAATGCATAAATAACTCAACGTAAGGTTCTAGTTCGTTTATTAGTAGTGGATGGCTATCTTCCATAGAAAATAGCTGATCTGTTAATTTTTCTATTTGTGTTTTTTTCATACAGTTTTCTCACTTTTTTATTTACTATAATTTTATCATAAATTACTTTATTAAAACATAGTTTAAGTGATAAAAAAATAATTTTTTTAGTTTAAAGTGAACATTTTAATTATCATTTTTAATTATTGTAGTGAAAAGGAAATAAAAACTGTATTACATATTTTTTATTGAAGAAGTAATACAGCAACGGATATTAATAGCTGAAAACATTGATAAAACAATATTAGTGAGTTGAGTATGCAAAAACAGATTATCTAAAAAAATTCACAATTTGAGAGAAAAGCTAGGTAATCACGTTTCTAAATTTCCGGGAAATTTAACGGTAGACAGAGTCATTTTTTTGAGATAATATAGTATTATAATGTATTTATAAGTGAAAAATGATAACGAAATGGGGGATAACATGTATAAAAATAATTTATTTTCATATACTAAAGCAAAGGTAGATAATTTAACTAATAATTTACTTGTAATAAAGAGGGATGGACGAGTAGTTAGGTTTGATGCTGAAAAAATATATAAAGCAATAGAAAAAGCGGTTCATTCTGTATTTGGAACAAAGCACAGTGTTAATATTGATGGTATTGTAGATAATGTTATTATAGAAATAGCAAATAGATTTAAAGATAATATAAAAATTTATGAGTTACAAAATATTGTAGAACATACTCTACTTACTTTGGGAGAAGAAGCTATTTATGAAGAATACGTTGGATATAGAAGTATGCGTGATATCGAACGTGAGCGTAGTTTAGACATAAATGTGGCGATTGAAAAATTAGTTAATCGTGATGAGAATGTGGTGAATGAAAATGCGAATAAGGATAGTTTAGTATTTAATACACACCGTGATTTAACTAGTGGAATTGTTGCTAAGGCAATTGGTCTTAAAATGTTACCAAAGCATGTAGCTAATGCTCATCAAAAAGGAGATATTCACTATCACGACTTAGACTATTCACCTTATCAACCTTTAACTAACTGTTGCTTAATTGATTTCAAAGAAATGTTGACAAAAGGATTTAAAATTGGTAACGCTGATGTAGATAGTCCAAAAAGTATTCAAACAGCTACAGCTCAAATGGCTCAGATTATTGCTAATGTTGCCTCAAGTCAATATGGGGGATGTAGTGCTGATAGAATAGATGAAGTGCTGGCTCCTTTTGCAGAGTTAAATTATAAGAAAAACTTAAAAATGGCGCAAGAGTGGATTGATGATGAAGAAAAGCAAAAGAAATTTGCGGATGAAAAGACTAAAAAAGATATTTTTGATGCAATGCAGTCTTTAGAATATGAAATTAATACTTTATACTCATCACAAGGACAAACACCATTCACATCGCTTGGGTTTGGTTTAGGTGAAGGATATTTTGAAAAAGAAATTCAAAAAGCTATACTTAAAGTAAGAATTGATGGACTGGGTAAAGAAAAGAGAACTGCTATTTTTCCTAAGTTAATATTTGTTATTAAAGATGGCTTAAATCTAAAACCAACAGATCCTAACTATGATGTAAAAGAACTTGCATTATCGTGTGCAACTCAAAGAATGTATCCGGATGTACTTATGTACGATACTATCACGAAGGTTACGGGTAGTTGTAAGACGCCGATGGGTTGTAGATCGTTCTTACCTGCTTGGAAAAATGAACAAGGAGAACTTGTGGAAAGTGGACGTATGAATTTAGGGGTAGTGACGTTAAATCTGCCTAGAGTTGCGCTTGAGTCAAAAGGTAATAAAGAAGAGTTCTGGGAAATTTTTAAAGAAAGATTAGAAATTTGTAAAGATGCATTAGATTATAGAGCAAAACGTTGTGGTGAGGCTAAACCTCAAAATGCGCCCATTCTATATATGCATGGAGCTTTTGGAAAACGTCTTAAACCTGAAGATAGAGTAAAACAGCTTTTTGATAACAAACGCTCTACGTTGTCGCTTGGATATATAGGTTTATATGAAGTTGCTAGTGTCTTTTATGGAGGAGAATGGGAGAAAAATTCTGAAGCTAAAGAATTTACGCTTGAAATCATGCGTTATATGAAAGAATGTGTAGATAAATGGACAAGAGAAGGTGATTATTGGTATAGTATATACTCAACTCCTAGTGAATCGCTGACAGATAGATTTTGTCGCATGGATACTGAGAAGTTTGGTATTGTAGAGAATATTACAGATAAAGAATATTATACCAACTCATATCATTATGATGTAAGAAAGAATCCGACACCATTTGAAAAATTAGATTTTGAAAAAGATTATCCTTATTATGCTAGCGGAGGATTTATTCATTATTGTGAATATCCAGTGTTAAAACAAAATCCAAAAGCATTAGAAGCGGTTTGGGATTATGCATATGATAAGGTAGGATATTTAGGTACAAATACGCCAATTGATCGTTGTTACAAGTGTGGTTATGAGGGAGAATTTGAACCAACTAAAAAAGGATTTAAGTGCCCTGAGTGTGGAAACCGAGACCCAAAAAGTTGTGATGTTGTTAAAAGAACATGTGGATATTTAGGTAATCCTCAAGCCAGACCAATGATTAAGGGACGTCATAAAGAAATCGTAGCAAGAGTTAAACATTTAAAATAATATTTTTCAGATAGAAGCGACAGTCAATAATAAACTTTGGTTGTTGCTTCTATAATTTATGGGTATAATTCACATAAAACTTAAACTATAACAATAAATAACCTTTAAATCCTTTACATTATTTGATTTTTTTGATAAAATCAATACTGATAATAAATTAGGAGGAATTCATATATGGGTAAAATTTTTAAAGGAGTCTTTTTAGGGGCAGTAAGTGCGGTAGGAGCATACTACTATAAAAATCCAAAAGAATTAGAAAAACACAAAGAGTTACTTAAAGAAAATACTAAAATAGGAATTGAAAAATTAACTGCATATGTTAATGAGAAAACTCAAGAACTAGAAGCTAAAGTGCAAGAACAACAAGATGTGGCTAAAGAAAAATTAGAAGAATTAACAGCTGCAGAGGAAGTAGCAGAAGTAGAAGAAAACTTCGTAGAGTTGGGAGCTAAAGCTGAAGAAGTAAAAGAAGAAGTTGTGGCTGAAGTTGTTGAAAAAGCTGATGAAGTTAAAGAAACAGTTGAAGAAGTAGTAGAAGAAACTAAAGAAACAGTAGAAGAGGTTGCTGTACCAGTAGTGGAACCTGTTGCTGAAAAATTTAGTGAAGCAGTTGAACAAACACAAGAAGTGGTTGCTGAACACTTTGAAGAAAAGGTAGAACCAACTTACGAAGAAATTCACGAAGCGGTAGCCCCTGTAATTGAAAAAGCAGAAGAAGTAAAAGAAGAGATAGAAGAAGTAGAAGAAAAACCAACAACAACTTTAGATTCTATCGTAGCATTATTCGCTTCAAAAGAAGGTAAATAATATAAAAAAACTAGGTAAATAGAATGTTACCTAGTTTTTTTATGCTTTATACTAATCTATCAGCGATTGCTTTTCTGATTTCTTCAAATTCAGAAGGCTCAACTTTTTGTGGAGGCCATTTAACTTCTAAGTTATCGAAGTTTACATCTTTATCTTTGTATCTTGGTACGATGTGGAAGTGTAGGTGGAATACACTTTGTCCAGCATATTCTTCATTATTTTGGAAGATGTTAACCCCATCGCAACCATAGGCATCTTTTACTGCATTAGCAATTTTTGGTAGAACACGACCGATGTTTGCTGCAGTTTCAGGATCACAGTCGAAAATGTTTCGGCTGTGTTTTTTCGGAATTACAAGAGTGTGTCCTTTTGTTATAGGGAACACATCTAAAAAGCTGTAGACATGTTCGTCTTCATATACTTTGTAACTTGGGATTTCTCCGTCAATGATTTTTTCAAAAATAGTTTTTTCCATATTTAAATTCCTCTTTTATTTTAAGTTTTCTAATGTTTTAATTAAAAGTTTTTTTAGATTTACACTTATTTTTTGTGCGGTTTTAAGTACGTGTTCGTGATCATGTTTTTTCTCTTGAACTCCTGTTGCCATGTTTGTAGCACATGCTAATACAGCAACTGGAAGAGAAGCATGGTTTGCGGCGATTACTTCTGGTACTGTAGACATACCTACAAGATCACATCCCATTGTTTTGAATGCACGAATCTCTGCACGTGTTTCGAAATATGGACCTTGGAAGAATCCGTAAACGCCTGTATGTAAAGTAATATCTAATTCTTTAGCTGAATTATGTAAGTTCTCAACTAAGTATGGATCGAATGGAGTTGTCATATCCACGAATCTTTCACCAAGGCGTGGATCATTTTCTCCCATTAGAGGGTTTTTGCTTACAAGTGAAACGAAGTCATCAAGACATACGATATCACCTTCAGTAAAGTTAGTATTTATAGCACCGCATGCATTAGTGATAAATAATCCTTTTACTCCAAGGTGTTTAACAACATATGTCATAAAAGCAACATCTTTCATGCTATATCCTTCGTAGAAGTGGAGACGTCCGTTAAGAACTAGAACATTTTTACCTGAGATTTTACCGAAAGTAAGTTTGTTTGCGTGACCTTTTACACGGTTTGAGTGTTTATTTCCTGGGAAAAGTGGAATAGCCTCATAACCAAGTTCTTGTTGATCTTCAAGCTCCAAAGTAATACCACTACCTAAAACTACTGCGTAGTCGATAGGTTCATTAAAATATTTCTTTATATATTTTGTAGTTTCTACAATATTTTCGTAATAAGTCATAATATAAATCCTCCTGAAAATGCTTTATCAAAATCATTATAGCATAAAAAAATTAGAAAATATATAATTTTTAAGTTTTTTATTACGAATATTTTTAATAAATATTAGAAAATTATATTTAGACAAAATAATAGAGTGAGCTGATAGAGTAAAATTTAGGAAACTATCTATAAAATAATAATGTTTAAGTTAATTTGTACATATATATTAGTATAAATTTATATTTTCTTATGAAAGATTATATTAAAGTATATTAAATATTAATTTTAAATTGTAAGAAATATACAAATTTTTCTTTGAAAAGAGCTTTGAAATGTGATATTATGTACTTAGTACATATAATTTTAGGAGGATATTATGAAAAGATTACGTACTATTTTTGCGATTTTAGTTGCATTATCATTAATTGTTGTTGGCTGTTCTTCAAAAAATGCTAAAAATGACACTAAGTCCGACGATAAGAGCGGCTATAAAATTGGTGTCGTAACTGGTGAAGGTGGAGCAAAAGATAAAAGTTTTAACCAAGCTAACGTTGAAGCAATTCAAGCTTGGACAAAGGCTAACGGAGCAAAAGATCCAGTTGTATTAGAAACTAAAACTCAATCAGATTTAACTTCTAATTTACAAAACGCTGCAAAAGTGTCTGATATTATTTCTTTAGCTGGTTATGAATTTGAAAAAGAAATTCCTAAAGTAGCTGAGCAATATAAAGACAAAAAATTCATGTATGTTGATACTTTTGTTGATGCGCCAAATATTGCTTCATTAATCTTTAAAGAACAAGAAGCTGGTTATTTAGCTGGATATATTGCAGCTTTACAATCTAAAACAGGAAAAGTTGGTTATATTGGAGGAACTAAAATTCCACCAGTAGAAAGATTTGGAATTGGATTTGTTCAAGGTGCTAAAGCAGCCAAAAGTGATATTAAAGTGATGTATAACTATAGCGGTACATTCTCTGATACAAATAAAGGGAAAACATTAGCGGCTACTATGTATGATTCAGGTGCAGATGTTATCTTTGTTGCTGCAGGTAATACTGGTAATGGTGTAATCGCAGAAGCTAAAGAACGCGGTATAATCGATATGTCTAAAAGTGGAGAGATTAAACACTGGGTTGTGGGTGTAGATAAAGATCAATACGAAGAAGGTATTTTTAAAGGGAAAGATAAAGACGGAAAAGAATACCAAAAATCTGCAGTCTTAACATCAGCTGTTAAAAATATTGAAGTAGCAGTTACTAAAATATTAAATGAGATTAAAGAAGGTAAATTTACAAAAGGTGAACATGTCTTTGGTATTAAAGAAAATGGAGTAGGTATTCCAAAAGAAAATCCTAATTTAAGTGATGAAATTAAAACGAAAATCGCTAGTGCTATTGAAGAGCTAAAATCAGGAAAAGTTCAAGTAGTAGCGACTGGAGATGAATTAAAAGCAAAAGGTTCAGCTACTAATATAGAAGGTGAATTATAAGATATAAATTTGTAATATTTAAAATAATCATTGTTCTTCAAGTGTAGAAAACGAGTATTCGTTAAGATACATTGTAAGCGACTCTATAAAAATTAATTTCTATTGAAATTAAAAAGTAGGGTCGCTTTTTTTTATTTTATAAAACTAAAGATAATAAATTTTGAAAATGATAAAAAAATATTTTTTGGTGTATATAATGATAATATTTCTTGATATTAAGTTACTTTAATTAAGTTGTTTTATAATACATTAATGGAATATTTGAGAAACCTTCATTCCTAATAAAAATTAAATTCACAGTAATAGTTTGCATCAAACATTAATGTGTAGTAATTTTTCAGATTAAAAACCAGTAAAATATGAAAGCGATACAAATGTTTTGAAAATGCTTTACTTTATTAAGGTGACTATACAAAATAATCGTATAATAAGAAAATAAGTTTTTATAAATTTGAATTCAATGTAGTTTTATAATCTAAAACCGAACGTTATAAAAAAATCTTAACATTTAATAAATAAATTATTGATGTTTTCAAGATAGTGTGGTATTATTTAGATATAAACAATATACAAAAAACAAACAAAGGAGACTTTTTATTTATGAAAAAGATATTTTCATTAATCGCAGTTGTTTTATCAGCAGCATTAATTATTGTTGGATGTTCTTCTAAGTCATCTAATGGAAATTCATCTTCTAACAACTCTGGATTAAAAATCGGTGTTGTAACTGACGAAGGTGGTGCAAAAGATAAAAGTTTCAACCAAAGTAACGTTGAAACAGTAAAAGCTTGGACAGAAAAAAATGGTGGTAAAGCACTAAATCCAATCGAAACTAAAAACCAAAGTGATATTGCAGCGAACTTACAAAACGCAGCAAAAGCTTCTGATGTTGTTTCATTAGCTGGTTTCTACTTTGAAAAAGAATTACCAAAAGTTGCAGATTCATTTGCAGATAAAAAATTCATTTTCATCGATGGTGTAGTTCAAAACAAAAATGTTGCTTCTGTAACATTCTCAGAACACGAAGCTGGATACTTAGCTGGATATGCAGCAGCTTTACAATCAAAAACTGGTAAAGTTGGATTTATCGGTGGAGCGAAAATCCCAGCAGTAGTTAAATTTGGTGTTGGATTCGTTCAAGGTGCAAAAGCAGCTAAAAAAGACATCAAAGTAGTATACAACTACAGTGGATCATTCAGTGATACAAACAAAGGTAAAACTTTAGCAGCAACTATGTTTGATGCTGGAGCTGACGTAATCTTCGTAGCAGCTGGTGGTACTGGAAGTGGATCTATTAAAGAAGCTCAAGAAAGAGCTACTAAAGATCTTAAAGAAAGCGGAGAAATTAAACACTGGATCGTTGGTGTAGATAAAGACCAATATTCTGAAGGTGTATTCAAAGCTAAAGATAAAGATGGTAAAGATGTAGAAAAATCTGTTGTTTTAACTTCAGCTGTTAAACGTATCGACGTAGCAGTAGCTAGCATCTTAGACGCTATCAAAGCTAATAAATTTGAAGGTGGAAAAGCTAAAGTCTTCACAATTAAAGAAGATGGTGTTGGACTTCCAGCAGAAAATCCTAACTTGAGCGATGCTATCAAAGCTAAAATTAAAACAGCTGTTGAAGATCTAAAATCTGGAAAAGCAACAGTTGCAGCAGATGCAGCAGGTGTAGCTGATAAAGCTAATATCGACGGTGAACTTTAATTTAAAAAATTTATGGATAAAGGCCTAGTGAGAACTAGGTCTTTATTTTATATAAACATTTTTATATTTTGATATTAGTATTAAAAAATTTGTATACTAATTACAATTCTGTTTATATTTAAAATAATATGATATTATAAAAAAATAAAACGAATACACTACGGCTATTAATAAATTTACGGTACTAAAAAATAATGTTAAATATATGTGAAAAAATACATGAAAAAGGTGTACTAGATTGATAAAATATATTATAATATATATATGTAAGAATATATAAAAGAGAGGTAAAGATATGTACGCTATAGAAATGCTAAACATAACTAAAAAGTTTGGCGACTTCTACGCAAATAAAGATATCACTATTCAAGTAAAGAACAATGAAATTCATGCCTTGCTTGGTGAAAATGGTGCTGGAAAATCTACGTTGATGTCGGTTCTTTTTGGTATGTACCATCAAGAAGCCGGTGTTATTAAGTTGAATGGTACGGAAGTTGATATAAAAGATCCTAAGCATGCTAATAAATTGGGGATAGGTATGGTGCACCAGCACTTTAAACTTATTAAAAACTTCACTGTTGCGGAAAATATTATTTTAGGGATGGAAGAAGTTAAGGGCGGAAAAATTGATTTAGATAGTGCAGCCGAAAAGATTAAGGATTTATCAGTGAAATATGGATTGGAAGTGGACCCTAAAGCATTAGTTGGAGATATAAGTGTAGGGATGCAACAAAGGGTTGAAATTTTAAAAATGTTATATAGAGATGCTAACATTTTAATTTTTGACGAACCTACTGCAGTTTTAACTCCTGCCGAGATTAAAGAATTCTTAGCTATCCTTAAAAATCTTCAAACAGAAGGAAAAACTATTTTATTAATCACTCACAAACTTAATGAAATTATGGCTGTTGCAAACCGTTGTAGTATTATTCGTCGTGGTGAGTATTATGGAACTGTAGAAATAGCAGAAACAACAAAAGAAAAACTGGCTAGTCTTATGATTGGTAAAGACTTAGAGATAATTAAATATGAGCGTTCAAGAGATGGTAAGAAAAATATCTTAGAAGTTTCAGGTATTTATGCTGACACTGCTGAGAAAAAAGATATTCTTCACGATTTCAACTTAAATGTACGTGAACGCGAAATCTTAGGTATTGCAGGTGTTGATGGAAATGGTCAACAACAATTTGTGGAAGTACTGAATGCTTTACTTAAAGAAACAAAAGGGAAAATTATTTTCGATGGAAAAGAAATCAACTCATTATCTACTGCAAAACGTAAAGAGTTAGGGCTTGAAATTATTGCAGAAGATAGACATAAAGATGGTCTTGTATTAGATTTTAGTATCGAGGAAAATTCAGTTTTAGAAAATTATTATACAGAAAAATTTGCTAAACGTGGATTCTTGAAGAAAAATATTATTTCAAAATTTGCGAAAGAAATCTGTGAAAAATATGATGTTCGTAAAGCGGGAGATGAGACAATCTCTGCACGTAGTATGAGTGGTGGTAACCAACAAAAACTTATCATCGGGCGTGCTTTAGAATTAGATCCGAAGTTATTGGTAACAACTCAACCTACTCGTGGTCTTGATGTTGGAGCTATTAATGGTATTCACAAAATGTTAATCGATTATCGTGATAAAGGCAACGGAGTACTTCTAATTTCATTTGACTTAGATGAAATTTTAACATTATCTGATAGAATTGCAGTTATTCACAATGGTAATATTATTGACATTGTAGATAATGATGAAAATGTTACAAAAGAACAACTTGGTCTGCTTATGGCAGGGGTTAAGAAGTAGAGAGGAGAACGTATGTTAAAGAAAGTTTTAACTAATGCGGTGCTACCGATATTAGCTTCATTTATTATTGGAGCAATTCTTATTTCAGCGATAGGGGCAGCACCAGGAGATGTGTTTGGGGTAATTGGGGATATTTTCTCAGATTCAAACAGTATAGCTGAAATTTTTGTATCAACAATTCCACTTATTTGTACTGGATTATCTGTTGCATTTGCATTTAGAACAGGTTTATTCAATATAGGAGCTGAAGGTCAATTCATCATGGGAGGGCTTTTTGCAGGACTTGTTGCGATTAAAATGGAAGGAATGAACTTCTATTTAGTGTTAATTACTAGTATTTTAGTAGGGGTTGTAGTAGGTGGTCTTTGGGCTGCTATTGCAGGATACTTAAAAGCTAGATTTAATATTAGTGAAGTAGTTGTAACAATTATGCTAAACTACACAGCGTTATATTTTGTACAGTTTGCTGTACCTAAGTTTATTAAAGGAAGTAATGATATTATTTCTAAACCAATTGTTTCAGCAGATGGAACAGGATATTTACAAAACAGCGTAATTGAAGGTATTTTTAATAACTATCGTTTAGGAACTGATTTATTCTTAGCGATTTTCAGTGTAATTATTTTCTATGTTGTCATGGAAAAAACTGTATTCGGATATGAATTGCGTTCTGTAGGGTTTAATCCTAATGCATCAAAATTCGTTGGTATGAAAGTTAATAGAAATACGGTGTTATCTATGGCTATTTCAGGAGCTTTCGCTGGTTTAGGTGGTGCTCTTTATAATATGGGACCTGTAGGACAAGTAGTTGCAGGTTCAACATTCCAAGGATTTGGATACATGGGAATCGCGGTTGCATTAATCGGAGCTAACACAGCTGTTGGATCACTATTAGGAGCTTTATTGTTTGGATTCCTAGGAGTATTAACTCCACAATTATCATTCATCGGTATCCCTAAAGATATTGCAAATATTTTAATCGGATTAATCGTATTATTCGTTGCAGCTAAAGCTATCTTTGATAACAAGCTGCTTGACAAATTATTCAGTAGTAAGAAACAGAAAGGAGATAAATAGATGGATACAGTATTATCACTATTAGACTCAATGTTACAATATACTGCACCAATTCTTATAGCTGCCATTGGTGGTTTCTATTCAGAGAAAAGTGGGGTTGTTAACATTGCTCTTGACGGTTTCGTAATCTTCGGATCATTTATCGCATCATTATTAGCTTTATCAGTATTTGGCGGAGCACCAACAGTGCCTGAATTAATAATTTGTTTAATCGTTGCTACACTGTGCGGTGGTTTAATGTCGCTGATTCATGCATTCATTAGTATTAATTTAAAAGCTGATCAGGTTATTTCAGGTACAGCGATTAACTTAATTACACCGGCTATCGCATTATTTTTAGTTAATCACTTCAATGGTACATATGAATTGTTATTAGCAAGTGGTTTCCCTAGATATACTGTATTTGGTAAATTCACTGTTTACCCAACGGTATTAATTGCTATAGTATTAGTGGCTGTAACATATTATGTAATCTATAAACGTCCATTCGGTTTACGTTTACGTTCTGTAGGGGAAAATCCTCAGGCGAGTGATTCACTTGGGTTAAACGTATTTAAATATCGTTATATTGGGGTGTTTATTTCAGGATGTTTAGCAGGTCTAGCTGGAGCTATCATTGCTACTACATTCTCACAAGGATTCAATGCAGCGATCACAGTTTACGGATTCGGATATTTAGCATTAGCAGCATTAATCTTTGGTAAATATAATCCGATTACAATTACATTAGCTTCGTTATTCTTTGGGGGAACTAAGGTATTCGCTGAGAAAGTCTCTATCTTAGCGCCGGATTTACCAATTCCTGTATCTTTTTGGAATATGTTCCCATTCGTAGCTACAATCATTGCACTTATCGTATTTTCTAAGAAAACTGCTACTCCAGAAGCACTTGGTATTCCATACGATAAAGGTTTAAGATAATATAAAAGATTTATAATGTAGTCTTTGAAATGTCTAAGTTTCAAAGGCTACTTTTTTTGTTAAAAAAATATGGTATAATATAGATAAGTAAATAAAAGGAGACGGATATATGAATAAGAAATTATTAGTTTTACTTGCAGCGGGAGCGTTAGTTCTAACAGGTTGTACTGGAAATGAAAGTAAAAAATCTTCAGAACAAAAAAATAAATCAGAACAAAATGATAGCAAAAAAGATAATAATGAATCTAAATCAAAAGAAAATGCAGAGATAAAACATGATTTGGCAGCGGCAGAAAAATTAGCACATTTGGTAGCTATTTCAGGAAATGATCTAAAAAGATTAAATGAACAAACTAACTTACTAGCGTGGATTAGTCAAGATAAATCTACGAAATTCAAATCTCCACAAGGAGTACCGCTAGCTAAACTATCTATTAAAGATTTTGTTGATGTAGTTAATGAATTTTCAGATAAAACATATTCTAAACAACAGGCACTAGATCTAATTCAAAGCCCTGCATTAAGTGAGTATGATGGGAAATCATCAAATGCTAGTGAATTTCCTAAAGATAGTGAGATACATTATTATAAAGGAGATAACGAGCTTGTATTTGTTTCTGTAGAAAAAGGGCATAATTATCCTCAAGAATTAGACAAAAAAGAAAACTGGAAAACAGAAGGGGACAGCATAAAAATTAATGTACTAGATTCTATGACAAAAACTAAAATATCAACTATAACATTGAAATTGAATAATAAGAATTATTCAGATGGTCATAGTAAGTCTAAATATTATGTTGCAGAAGTGAAGAGTGCGTAAAAAAGAAAATATAGGGTGATAGAATATTAAAAAAGGGATACGGTAAAGGAATGATGATGTTATTAACTATATTAAATAAGATGTTAGATTGACGGCGGATAATAAAATACCAACGTACAATAAGTTGGTGGATAATGATACAAGAAAAGATTCTGCAACACGTCAACAAATCCGTTATTGGATGCTTAATGAGGATAATGTTGCGCCTTTACTTGTTGATGAGCTTCCAAGTGACTTCTTTAATGGAAAAGGTGAAGATTTGATTAAAGATATTTCTAACCAAGCGGAAAATCAAATACATTTAACTCCTGCATTTATTTGTATGACTAATGCAGAAGCAATTGGTTCTAAATCAGAGGCTCTTAGTAGAAGAATATATTATTTATTAAATGATCGTAAATTTGATTCGCAAAGACGAGCAGAAACGACAGATAGATATATAGAAGTTTACGAAAAGATTAATTCAGGATTGTTTAGAGATTTTGTTTTGAGATTTTCTAAAAAACTTATGCAAGATGATTTGAATTGGAAACATTATAGTGGAAATAAATTAGATTTTTTATGCTATACTCGTGAAATATTTAAAGAATATTTTAAAATCGCAGGAATTGAATTACCTGACTTTTTCCCACTTTCATGCGTAGATGATGCTACAAAAAATAATATGTTGATGTGGCGAAAATTGTATATAGGTTCTCTAGAATTGTTTAAAGAAGTTAAAGGGGAGCAAGAGGAGAGAAATATTTATATGATTAAGATGAGCGAACTTGATCATAATTTCTAAAGTTCTAGGTATGGAGTGGATAACACTAAACCATCAAAAGTTTATTCGGAAGCATTAGAAAATAAGGTTTTGAGTTCAAGTAAAAAAAATGCAGATTTATTTGTTGAAATTTTCCAAGATTCTTTCCATGAATGGATAAATGTTCCATTAAAATCAGATAATAAGCAAGAAAATATTGATGAAGATGAAAAAACTCAAGATACAGAGGAAAGGGTTGGATTTTTCCAAAGATTATTAGGAAAGAATAAGTAATTTAATGGTAAGATTTTAGCGTAATAAGTTTTAATATAATAATTACCCCACCAATAATTTTTGGTGGGGTTTTTGGTGAGGAACCTAATTGAATTAGATAGATTTGCAATATTTATAACAACTAAAAACGTAGTTAAATTAGGATTCTCCATTTAAATTATATTTGTAATAGTAGTTAGAACTAATAATCTTTTCCTCACTTTGTTTGTTAAGATTAAAGTTCTTGTTGCATACGCTGTACCTAAGAATTATGTTGTCGTTATATTCCTAATAATTCAAATGTACACCGCATTATTCTCATTCAATAGGGGAAGAATCTATCCTGAGTGGTTGGTATCATAGGAAGTATCAATTTTATTTTTTATATTAGCAGGGGAAATGGCAGGATATAAAAAGTATAATTATTTAGTAAAAAGTGTTGATATATTAGTATTTATAAATAGTTGATTATGATAGTTTAATTTGATATAATCAAAACTGGAGAGAGAAGTTAGGGAGTGTAAAACTTCCGATAAAGATGGTGGCTACTTCAATATGAAAGGGGATGGTGCTATGCTCGCATACACTAAAATCTTGAAGAAAGGAGTAGCAAGTTGTCAGCTTACGAAATTGTACAGACGATTATTGGAATAAATCTATTGATTGTTTCAGTAGTTAGTGCATGTATTGTAGCATTGAAAAAAGACAATAAAAAATAACCATCTTTACACTTTGGCATAGGGTAAGATAGTTATTTAATACTAAAATATTCGAGCCACCGTCTTTAAAACGGCTCTCTCTTTTATAATTTCATTTTATCATAAACATAATTTAATTGCAATGATTTTGTCAGATTGCAATTGTACAGATGATTATTGGAATAAATCTATTGATTATTTCAGTAGTTAGTACATGTATTGCAGCGTTAAAAAAGACAATAAAAGATAACCATCTTTATGCTTTGGCAGGCTGAGATGGTTATGAACTAACTAATTTTAGAGCCATCATCTTAAAAACGGCTCTTTCTTTTTTATATTTATATTTTATCATAGATAAGGAAAGAAATCAAAGATTTTAATAAAAAGACCCCATCAATAATATTTGATAGGGTCTTTTTGGAGACACTTTGGAGACAATCCAAAGTGTTTTAACTAATTTTCAAT
>NZ_CAUSAI010000001.1:0-97984 GCF_963529685.1 uncultured Gemella sp. | reverse complement strand
AAAATTGAAATCCGGGGCTGGAATTTTTTCCATGCCCCGGATTTAGTATACAACCAATAAAAAAAGCATACCAAAATGGTATACTTCTAATTGAATGGAGATGGCGGGATTTGAACCCGCGTCCAAAAACACCTCCCCTTAGCCTCTACATGTTTAGTTTACCTATTGAATTTAATTCTCCACTTAAGCCGATAAACAGGCAATGAAAAACGAGTTTGATTAATCTCTTACTTTTTTCTACAAACGGAAGAAAAAAATCGTAGACTGCTAAGAATGAACCGATTAGCTTTGTCACAGTCAAACAAAGTAATCAGCCTTTAGCTTATTAAGCTGCTAAAGCGTAATTTGTTTTTTCGCCAGTTATATTTAACTGATGTGTTGTTAAAGAAGACAACCCTCCTACATGCCACCAAGAAGACTAGCATCCCTGTCGAATCCTAAACATCCCCTAAACGTGATTAATTTATTTTACCATAAATTTTAACTTATGTAAAATTTTATTATTTTCTTCTACACTCACTCCTAGTTAAACTTTCTAACAACAACCTTCTCAATTGTGATATAATTAACATTAGATAATAAAATTTTAAAGGAGGTACCATGGAAACCCTTATCAATAGATTACGCCCTACTAAAATTAACGACATAATCGGACAACATCATTTAATTGGAGATGGAAAAGTTCTTACTAAAATAGTAGAAAGCAAAAAAATGTTTTCTTTCATATTATATGGACCCCCTGGAACAGGAAAAACTTCAATAGCTAATGCTTTGGCTAATGAACTAGACTATAAATTTAAAATATTAAATGCTGTAAATTGTACAAAAAAGGACTTAACTGCTGTAATAGAGGAATCGAAAAGATTTAAAAAAGTTATTTTACTTCTTGATGAATTTCATAGATTAACAAAACCTATGCAAGATATACTTCTTCCAGAAATCGAATTTGATAATATATACGTTATTGGATGTACAACCAATAACCCTTATCATACGGTAAATCCTGCGATCAGATCACGTTTAATTATTTTTGAATTACAACAAGTTTCCAATAATGATATTTATGAATATCTAAAAAAAATAGCAAAAAATAAAGAAATATTCCCTAAAGAATTATCAATCGAGGATGATGTGTTTAAAACAATTGCACTTAACTCTTCCGGAGATTTGAGATTCTCACTAAATACTTTTGAAATTTTATATAATTTATCAAATGAAGGTGAAATTATTACAAAAGAGAAGCTATTAAACTTATCCCTAGGAAAATTCAAGTCCTATGATAAAGATGGTGATGCTTTTTATGATATTATTAGTGCCTTTCAAAAGTCTATTCGTGGAAGTGATGTTGATGCATCACTATATTACTTAGCATTGCTGATAGATAGTGGTGATTTAGACACTATATATAGAAGAATGAGTGTTATAGCTTATGAAGATATCGGTCTAGCTAATCCAAATATTGGACCTTTTGTTCATGCAGCTATTGAAAGTGCGAAGATGCTTGGACTACCTGAAGCAAGAATACCTTTGGCTAATGCGGTTATCCAACTAGCACTTTCGTTAAAATCTAATAGTGCTTATATGGCAATCGACAATGCACTGCACGAAACTAAAACAAATCCAAAATTCATAATTCCTGACCACTTGAGAGATGCACATTATTACGGAGCCGATAAATTAAATCGCGGTGTTGGCTATCAATATCCACACAGTCATCCAACTGGTTATATTAAACAACAATATCTTCCAGATAATTTAATAGGACGAACATTCTATACTCCAAAAACAAATAATAAAAATGAGCAAAATTTAGCTCAATATAAAAAATTTATAGATAATTTGAAATAAAAAAAGGGAGAGATAATATAACTTTATTTTAGAAAATAATACTTTCCCTATAACTATCACTTCTTAAAACCTAATAATAAAGAAAGAATACTTACGAAACAACAAAATTCAATACTTATATTAAAGGAGGACTGAAATGAATAAATATATTGAATCAGAGACTCTAGAATTGAAAGAAAAATATACTGATACAATTACTAAAGAAATTGTATCTTTCCTCAATAGTAATGGTGGAACAATTCTTATTGGTATAAAAGACAATGGTACTGTAATTGGCATTGAAAAGACAGATGATATTCTTAAGAAAATATCCGATATTATTACAGGTCAAATAGAACCAAATCCTCAAGACGAGATCAATACAGAACTTAGAAATATTGAAAAGAAAAATATTATTGCGATTATCATAAATAAAGGAAGGAATCATATTTATTGTCAAAAGAAATATGGATTTTCTTCAACGGGTTGTAGCATAAGAATAGGTACGACATGTAAAGAGATGACTCTTGAGCAAATTAACTTTAGATACGAGAAGAAATTTTTAGATAGTGAATATATGCTAAAAAAAAGTTCAAATTCACATAATTTATCATTTAGAGAACTCAAGATATATTATTCTGAAAGAGGCTATCATCTAGATGAGAAATCATATGAAACCAATTTAAACTTGAAAAATAAAGCTGGAGAATATAATTTACTTGCAGAATTATTATCTGATAAAAACAATATTCCATTTATTTTTGCTAAATTTAATGGAAAAAATAAAGCATCTATCTCTGAAAGAAGTGATTACGGCTATGGCTGTATCTTAACAACCTACAGTAAAATAAAAAACAGGTTACAATCAGAAAATATATGTTTTTCCGATACAACAATTCGCCCAAGAAAAGACACGTTCCTGTTTGACTTTGACTGTGTTAATGAGGCACTTCTTAACGCCCTAGTTCATAATGATTGGACAATTACAGAGCCACAGGTTTCAATGTTCCACGATAGACTTGAAATACTTTCTCATGGAGGACTTCTCAGCGGAATGACAAAAAAACAATTTTTTGATGGAATAAGTAAACCAAGGAATGCTACACTAATGAGAATATTTTTAAATATGGGACTGACCGAGCACACCGGACACGGTATTCCAACTATTGTAGAAAAATATGGAAAAGATGTTTTTGAAATTCAAAATAACTATATCAGATGTACTATTCCTTTTGAAAAAGAGATAATCAGTCAAATTGAAAACAAAAATGTCGGTTTGAATGTCGGTTTGAATGTCGGTTTGAATGTCGGTTTGAATGTCGCTTTAAATAAAACAGAAAAGAAAGTTATAGAAATTTTAATAGAAAATCCAAATTCAACATCAGCCGAACTTTCAGAACAAATAGAAGTAACAACAAGAACAATAGAAAGAGCATTTAACTCATTACAAGAGAAAAATATAATAAAAAGAATTGGCTCAAAACGTGATGGCTACTGGATTATAGTAAAACAAAAATAAGTTTTCAAATATAAATTCTAATAAGAAGACTTTATTAATGAGCATTTAATTCATTTTCATTGATAATTTCTATAAATAAGACCAAATAGAATAACAAAAAAAAGGGCATGACTCAACATAATCTTGTTTCTTAAGAAATCATGATTTTGTCGAGTCACTCCTTTTTTACTCACCTAATATTTTTACTTCGCATTCAAGCTCAACACCTGAATCTTCTAAAACTTTTTTCTGAACTTCTTTAATTAAGTTTTTATAATCTTCACACGTTGCAGAATTTATATTAACCATAAACCCAGCGTGTTTTTTTGAAACTTGCACTCCTCCTACAGTTAAGCCTTGCAATCCTGCATCTTGAATTAGTTTCCCTGCAAAGTAGCCTTCTGGTCTTTTAAATACAGATCCACATGAGGGGTATTCTAAAGGTTGTTTATCTGAACGCATTTTATTCAATTCATCAACTTTAGAAATGATTTCTTCTTTGTTTCCTTTTTTCATTTGGAAATATACTCTAGAAATAATTTCCTTAGTTTCTTGTATTACAGAATGTCTATATGAGAATTCCATCTGTTCATTAGTATAGATTTTCTTTTCACCATTTTTAGTGAAGACCTCTACTTTTTGAACAACTTCTTTCATCTCACCACCGTATGCACCAGCATTCATGAAGATTGCCCCACCTACGCTTCCTGGAATACCACATGAAAATTCAAGATTTGTTAGGCTATTTTCTATACAAAAATCAGCAAGTTCTTTTAGTGTTAATCCAGCATAACAAGAAATAATATCACCATCTAATAATTCAATATTATTCATGTCACTAGTCAGAGCAACAATTCCGCTAATTCCGTTATCAGAAATTAATACATTTGAACCATTACCTAGTATAGTTAATTCAATATTATTCTCATAACTATAAGATATAACATTTTGCAAATCTTCTTCATTTGTTATTTTCACTAATACTTCGGCATTTCCACCAGTTCTTGTGAAGCTATAATTTCTTAGAGGTTCATTATACAGTACTTCACTACTTTGAAGAATCTCCTCAATTTTTTTTGTCTTAATCATTGTTTTCAATCCTTTTTAACATTTCATTTATAAATATTACTTTTTGCACTGAATAATCTTTAAATGAAAGTTCTCTATTATTCTTTTTAAATGAATTATAGTCATTTTTTAAATCTTCATTATTAAAAACTTCTCTAACTTTTATAAAATCTTTATGTATTTCTGTATCGCGTTGGACTACATTTAACACTACATCATAGCTCATTGTTAAATAATCGATTATTCTCGCGTACTTAATTACACCTTTTATTCCATTATGAGCTATTCTATGATAACCTATATTATTTAACCTTTTTTCATCAAACGTTGTTATCTCGTGTAAATTCTCAACAACAACAAGCATATCTACAATTTCCTCTCCTAATACCTGTGTAGTACTCGTCGCACCAATATGTAGGAACTCACACTTTGGCATTTTAGGAATCTCTTGTATTTTTTTTATTTCTTCTAAAAATATATTAACAAAGACCTCATTGTCTTTTATTTCTTCAATTTTAACAGTTCTCTTATCCATTTATAAAATCCTATCTTAAAATTAAACATTCTTATATATTATAGACGTTATTTCTTACAAAGTAAAGTTATATCTGAATTTGAATATATGCGCTATTAGTAATACTGTCCTTTGAATCTATTTAATCTCATTTATTAGCAGCAATCTTCATAACAAAAACAACTTTTTTCATGGTCATTTATCATACCAATAGCTTGCATATAACTATAAATGATGGTACTTCCTACAAAGTTAAATCCTCTCTTCTTCATATCCTTACTTATCTTGATAGACAAATCAGATTCACTAAGTGCATCTTTGTAGCTTTCTAACTTATTATTAATTTTTTTATAATCTGTAAACCCCCAGATATACTTATCAAAACTTCCAAATTCTTTTTGTACTTTGATAAATGCAAGAGCATTTTTTCTAACTGAATAGATTTTCAACTTATTCCTTATTATACTCTCATCTTCCCTTAATGATTCTAAATATTCATCGGTATAATTTGCACAAACATTATAATCAAAATTATCAAAAGCTCGTTTAAAGTTTTTACGTTTTTTTAATATTAACGACCAGCTTAATCCTGCTTGCATACCTTCTAATACTAAATATTCGAATAACATCTGTTCATCATGGGTTTCTCTGCCCCATTCATTATCATGATATTCAATATCTAAGGGAGCTTTCGCCCAATGACATCTATTTTTATTCATGATTTACCTCCAAATTATTATTCACAATAGCTAACATTTCTCTAATTCGCCTGATGCTGTATCTTTCTTTTTTATCAATCTCAAGGAAAAATCCATCCTTTGCAATGATACGAGTATCTTTATGAGGAGTTAATACTGTAAATAATTCTTTTCCTTTTAGATTATTCATAATTTTTTTATCAAATGTTATAACTACCTTATTCGCTAATTCTTTTACACTAGTAACCATCGTGTTTTTTGCCATAACTTTTAAATAACAAATATCTACTAAATTATTTACTTCTTCTCCAAAATCAGAGAATCTATCTATTAAATCTTCAACGATACTTTCTATTTCTTCATCACTCACAACGTTATTTAATCTCTTATAGAAATCTATTTTATCTGCATCACTAGAGATATACTCTTTTGGAATAAAGGCATCTACATTAAGTTTAATCTCTAAGTCATCAGTCTCAACTTCAAAAATATCTTTTTTAATTTTCGGAGCAGCTTCTTTGATTATATTTTCATAATAACTCACATCTTGAGTTCTATCTTTTTCTAATAACGGTTCTAAAATTCCTTTTTTGGCTTGAATTTCTTGTTCTAACATTTGAGAATATAATGTATAACCTACCGAATCGATGAATCCATGTTGTCTACCACCTAGAACATCACCTGCTCCACGAATTGATAAATCTTGCATGGCAATCTTAAATCCGCTTCCTAAAGAAGTAAAGTTTTTAATCGCTGATAATCTTTTCTCCGAGTTTTCTGTTAATGATTTAAAGGGTTCATACATTAGATACGCATAGGCTTCTCTACTGCTTCGTCCAACTCGTCCACGAAGTTGATACAATTGACTTAATCCAAAACGATCAGCATCTTCTACTATTAAAGTATTTACATTTGAAATATCAATACCCGTTTCTATTATTGTCGTCGATATTAACATATCATATTTTCTATCGATAACATCTGACATAATGTTCTCTAGTTCCCTTTGGCTCATTCTACCATGGGCATAAGCGATATTGATATCAGGCAATAATCGTTTTAGTTCTAAGTATTTTTCGTCAATTGTCTCTACCCTATTATAAACATAGAATACCTGTCCTCCACGGTTAACCTCATTCATAACGGCTTCTTTGATAACCATTTTGTTTTGTGCAGTTACAAAGGTTTGAATAGGCTGACGTTCTCTAGGAGGAGTCTCTATTACTGATAAGTCCCTAATCCCTATTAGACTCATATGCAATGTTCTTGGTATAGGAGTTGCACTAAGTGTAAGTACATCTACTGTATTTTTAAGATGTTTAATTTTTTCTTTATGTTTTACTCCGAAACGTTGTTCTTCATCTATTATCAGTAGCCCTAAATCTTTATATTTAAATTTATCATTTAATAACTTATGAGTACCAACAATTATATCAATCTTACCTTCTTCAAGTTTCTTACAAATTTCGGTAATATCTTTTGCAGATTTAAACCTACTTACTACTTCTATATTAACTGGGAAGTTAGCAAATCTACTTACAAAATTGTCATAGTGTTGTTCGGCTAATAGCGTTGTCGGCACTAAAACAGCGACTTGCTTATTATCAGTAACAGCTTTGAATGCAACCCTCATAGCAACTTCGGTTTTACCAAATCCAACATCTCCGCATAGAAGTCTATCCATAGGACGTTCTTTTTCCATATCTCTTTTGATTTCTTCAGTAGCTTTCACCTGATCTTCTGTTGGAATAAACGAGAAGTCTGCTTCAAACTCAGCTTGCATACTACCGTCAAGACTATAAGCATATCCCAAACTCAACTCACGTTTAATATACAGTTTAATCAAGTCTTCAGAGATATCTTCGATTTCTTTACGAACCTTGTTCTTAGTCTTTTGCCAATTTTTTGTACCAAGTTTGTTTAGCGCTGGTTTTCTATTGTCAGTAGAAGCGGTATATTTTTGAATATAGTTCATATTATTTATATCCACATAAATAATATCTCCACCATCATAGACGATTTTTAAGAAGTCTTTATACACTCCTCCTACTTCAACATTCTCTATACCTTCATAAAGTCCAATCCCATGGCTAACATGGACAATATAATCACCAACATTTAATTCTTGATAATTTCGTATTTTTTCTGAGTTAGTATATTTAAATTTTACGCGTCGTTTCTTTCTCTCTTCTTCTGTAAACAGTTCACGCGGTGTTAATAGAAATATTTTATTCTTTCTATCCTCTAACCCTTTAAAGTGATATTTATTTACATCAATAAAAATTTTTCCTTCTTTAACACCGTAGTAAATATCATCATAAAAATAATTGTCAAAAAGAACTTTTTCAATATAATCTCTTTGCTTTTGAGTATTTAATGAAATTATTACCTTATAATTATCCGTTATTTTTTCCTTGATTTCTTTAGCTAAGTATTCTTCACTTGAGTAATATGCCAGATCAATTATATCTAAGTTATAGTTTTTCTCGATAATTTTATCATTTAATTTTAAATTAGATAAATAGTATTTTCTTGTATCTAAGTTTTGAATCTTTTCAAATGCTATATTATCTATCACATCTTGATAAATATAACTTCTATTCATCTCCTGCAAGCTCGTTAAAAAGTACTCCCTTAAGCCTTCTATCTTTTCTAGGATCTTATGATAATTATCATAGAAGATAATAGTATCATCTGTTAAATAATCTGCAATACTAAACGAATTTTCATAAATTAAATTTGAAAAACTCTCTAAGTCACTAAAATCACCAGTAGCTTTATAGATTTCTATTTTTTCTTGTAGGTATGTACTAATTTCTTGATAATATGTACTAATTTCTTGATAATTTATATCTTCTTTTAACTTCTTATCATTTAGTTTAGCCAGTATTTTTTCAACGACTATATCTTTCTCCTCAGAAGTTAGGAAAAAATCACTTGTAGGATAAATAACAGTACTATTAATTTTATCAAGCGATCTTTGTGTGATTTCATCGAAGGTTCTCATACTATCAAGCTCATCATCAAAGAAATCCAATCTAATAGGCTTATCATTTAGTGGGCTAAAAATATCGACTATACTCCCTCTTTTTGAAAATTCTCCTACTACATCAACACTCTCAACTCTACGATAACCCATATTTACGAGTTTTCTCTGCAATTCTTCAAAATTAATAACAGTCTCTTCACTAATTTCAAAGCTATTATTCTTAAAATCGCTAGGATTCTTCACAGTTCTATAAATAGCTTCTATAGAAATAATAATTATACTGTGTATATTATTCACCAAGTTTTCAAGAACTTTTATTGAATTTTGAACTAAATCATTACTCTTAGAAGTATGACGTTTTAATATGTCAATTTCTGGATAAATGTATGTTTCTTCTTCGAAATCATTTAATATTGTAAATAATTCTTCAGCTTCTGCTTTACTCTGAGATAAAACTACAACAGTGTTATTACTCTGTTTATATTCATTATATATTTCCAAAGCACGTGTTGTTAAATTTTGTCCATAAATTCCTATATTTTTATACTTTTTCTCGAATTGTAAATCTACAATTTTCAAAAGATTATCTTTTATCATTTACGCTCCTTTCTACAACAAATAGCAGCAGAGAGGCTTTCTTATCCCCTAATGCTGCGGTTGCTTTAATTATATTTATTCATTAAATCTACGAAACTCATTTTTGAGAAGTCTTCAATACAATTTACACTTTTAGAATAAATTTTTTCAATTTCATTCATCTCATCTTTTGAAAATCTACCCAGTACATAGTCAACTACTTTCATAGGAGGAGTAGGTCTATCGATTCCAATTTTAAGTCTATTAAACTTTTCAGTTCCTAAATGACTTATAATGCTCTTAATTCCGTTATGTCCCCCGCTACTTCCTTTTGCTTTTAGTTTAAAATTTGCAGTTTTCGTATCTAAATCATCGTAAATTACTAAGATGTCTTCTATATCAATCTCAAAATAATCATAAAACTTCCCTACTGCTTCACCTGAAAGATTCATATATGTTGTAGGTTTAATCAACAAATATTTAATTCCGTTATGATAAGTCATAGCGTATTCTGCATTAAATTTCGTTTTGTCAAAACTTACATTCCATGATTTTGCAAGTTCATCAAGAATCATAAATCCTATATTATGTCTTGTATTTTCATATTGTTTCCCTGGATTTCCTAATCCAACTATCAATTTCATAAGTTATCCTCACTTTATTTATTTACTATCGAATGCATGACTTAAAGAAGACAACGGACACCGCTGCCTTCTTTAAATTTTTATTTAAAAATTATTATTCAAAAAGAACACTTACTGGTTCGTTATTGTGGATTTTATAAATAGCCTTAGCAATTAAATCACCTACACATAACGGCACCATTTTATCTAGTTTTTTCTCTTCTGGTATATCAATTGTGTTAGCATACACTAATTCTTTAATTGGAGAATTTTCGATTCTATCTAATGCTTGTCCACTTAATACAGCATGCGAGCAACTTGCATATACTTCTTTTGCTCCTCTATCTTTAAGCGCTTGTGCTCCTAAAGTAATAGTTCCTGCTGTATCAATAATATCATCTATAAGGATACAAGTTTTTCCTTCAATATTACCTACAATATTCATAACTTCAGCAACATTCGGTTTTGGTCTTCTCTTATCGATAATTGCGATTGGTGTATTTAAAGCATCGGCTAATTTTCTAGCACGAGTTACACCACCGTGATCTGGTGATACAACAACAACTTCTTCCATATCAGGAAGTTTTTCTTTAAAGTATTTTGCAATAATTGGCACGGCCATAAGATGATCCACAGGAATATCAAAGAACCCTTGGATTTGAAGTGCATGAAGATCTAATGCAATTACACGATCTGCTCCTGCTACTTCTAATAAGTTAGCTACTAATTTAGCTGTAATAGGTTCACGACTTCTTGCTTTTCTATCTTGACGTGCATATCCGTAATAAGGAATCACAACGTTAATAGTGTCCACTGAAGCACGTTTAAGTGCATCTATCATAATCAATAAAGTCATTAAATTGTCATTTACAGGACCACTAGTAGATTGTAGTACGAATACTTCAGATCCACGTACACTTTCCTCTATATTAATTGAAACCTCTCCGTCACTAAATTTTTTCACACTACATTTACTTAGTTCTACTCCTAGTGACTTCGCTACTTGTTGTGCCAATGGAATATTAGCATTCAATGAAAACAGCTTTAATGGTTTATCTACAAGCATATAAAATTTTCTCCTTAAAAATTGGTTCGATAGTAATACAGATGTATTCCGTAGATTATTATAGCATAAATATTAGATAATTTCTACTAATTCAAGTATAGACTAATTAAAATCCATAATTTTTTTACTATTTTTCGTTTTCTTCGCTACATCACTTTAGCACCCATCCCAATATTAATCTATTTTAAATTTTTGAAATAGAAATTTCCCTATGTTAATAATTTTCAAGAATTTTTACTATCACAAATTTTAATATTCGTTTTTTGTTACTACTTTATGATATTTTTTAATTATTTCGACTATTTTTTTCATTTTTTAGTTTATTTTTTTAAAATACTATGCTATTATTATATGAAATAGAATAAAGAAATTTCATAAACTATTAATTTTTTTAGTGATTACATCTTTTTTTATAGTTAACATAGTCTTTAATGTAGGTATATTTTTTCTTATGTTACACTTTTAAAACTATAACTTTTCTTTATTTCTAACTTTAATACAATAAAAGGAGTACGCTCATGGATAAAATTTTTGAATTAATTGAAAAAGAACAACATAGACAAGATACTAATATCGAACTTATAGCAAGCGAAAACTTCGTTTCTAAAGATATACTAAAAGCAACAGGAAGTATTTTAACTAATAAATATGCAGAAGGATACCCTGGAAAAAGATATTACGATGGTTGCGAAGTAGTTGATGAGATTGAAACACTTGCAATCGAAAGATTAAAAGAGCTTTATGATGCAAAATTCGCTAACGTTCAAGCTCACTCTGGATCAAGTGCAAATATTGCCGTATACCTATCTTTACTTACACCTGGTGAAACAGTCTTAGGTATGAGTATGGATGCAGGTGGTCACCTAACTCATGGTAGTAAAGTTAGTTTTTCAGGCAAACTGTTCAATGCAGTTTCTTATGGTGTAGATAAAGATACTCATCTTATAGATTACAATGAAGTGCGCCGTATTGCTAAAGAACACAAACCAAAAATGATTATCGCTGGATCAAGTGCATACTCTCGTGTAATTGATTTTGCTAAATTTAGAGAAATTGCTGATGAAGTCGGAGCTTACTTAATGGTTGACATGGCTCATATCGCTGGTCTTGTTGCAGCAGGATTACATCCAAACCCATTACCATACGCTGATGTTGTTACATCAACTACACACAAAACTTTAAGAGGACCTCGTGGTGGAATTATTCTTACTAATAATGAAGAAATAGCAGTTAAAATTAATAAAATGATTTTCCCTGGAGCACAAGGAGGACCTTTAGAACATGTAGTAGCAGCAAAAGCAATTTGCTTTGCTGAGGCTCTTAAACCAGAATTCAAAGTATATCAACAACAAGTAGTTAAAAATATGAAAGCTATGGTTGAAGCCTTCAAAGAAAATAACATTCCTGTTGTTTCTAACGGTAGTGATAACCACCTATGTTTAATTGATACATATTCTACTTATAACGTAACTGGTCACGATGCAAGTAGCTTATTAAGTAAAGCTAAAATCACATGTAATAAAAATGGTATCCCATTTGACACATTACCACCAATGAAAACTAGTGGATTACGTTTAGGGGCTGCTGCTATGACAACTAAAGGATATGTTGAAGAAGATTTTGTAGAAATTGCAAACATTATCTGTGATTTACTAAAAAATGGTGAAGGCTATTTAGAAACAGCTCAAGAAAGAGTAGCAACTCTAGTATCAAAAGAAAGAAAAGAATTTAGGTAAAAATAATATTTCAAACGTGCTGACCTAAAAGTCCTAAATTTTAAAAAAGTTTATATAAGAACTCATAAACACAGTGATTATTGATATCTAAACTCACTTTACGAAAGATTTTTAGATATCTAATAAACTTTGCGGGAGTGACTCGACAAAATCGATTTCTCTGAAATCACAATTTTGTCGAGTCACTCCCGTTTTTTACGAATTATAATATTTAAAATCCAAGACTATCGTTCGTGTTTTAACAAATAAAAATTTAAATTAGTTTTTTATTGTTGACAACGTTCGTTTTTTGTGTTATATTTATGGAAATTCTTTAGGAGAAATAAAAATATGAATAACAAAAAAGTAATAAAAGCGTCTTTTTTCCATAGCCCTGAATATGGAGGTATTGAATTTTTAAAACAGGCTCTAGTATTTGTTTCTAGTGATGGTATCATATCTAAAGTTATTAGACAGGATGATGAGAATTATCTCGAATTACTAGATAAGCATTCCAAAGATAATCACTTCTTTGATTTCAAAGATAAAATTCTTTTGCCTGGATTTATTGATTTACATATTCATGCTCCACAATGGCCACAAGCTGGTCTTGCATTGGATGACGAATTAAGTTATTGGTTAAATAATTTCACATTCCCTTTAGAATCTAAATATCAAGATCTAGACTACGCTCGAGAAGTATATTCTGATTTAGTAAAAACATTACTTGCTAATGGAACTACTTCAGCAATGTACTTTGGTACTATACATAATGAAGCAACGCTCGAATTAGCAAAAATTTGTGCTAGTTATGGTCAAAGAGGGTTCGTCGGAAAAGTAGTTATGGATGATAAAACTATGAATCCTGATTTTTATCGCGATAATAGTACAAAAGAAGCTATAGAAAATACTGAAAAATTTATTATAGATGTACAAACACTTGCAAAAGATGTATTTCAAGGTGTATATCCAGTTATTACTCCTCGTTTTGTTCCAAGTTGTACTGACAATGCACTTCTTGAACTAGGAAAGTTAGCAAAAAAATATAATTGTTATATTCAAAGTCACTGCAGTGAAAGTGACTGGGAGCATAATTTTGTTATAGACCGTTTCGGAAAAAGAGATTCAGAAGTCTTAGACCAATTTGGTCTACTTACTGATAAATCAATTATGGCTCATGGAAATTTTATTGACTCAGACGATGCAGATATTTTCAAAAAGAAAAAATCTTCTGTCTGTCATTGTCCTATTTCTAATTCATATTTTGCAAATGCAGTGTTTCCTGTTAATCAACTAAAAAAACAAGGTTTAAATATTTGCCTAGGTACTGACATATCTGGTGGATTCTCACCTAGTCTTTATGACAATATTAAGCATTCAGTTATGGCTAGCAGAATGCTAAATGATGGAGTAGATAATAAACTTAGTGCTGAGAATCGTGGAACAAATAATGCAAGGGTTAGTGTATTTGAAGCTTTTTATCTTGCCACTACAGGTGGTGGTGAGGCTTTAAAATTACCTTTAGGTATTTTTAAAGAAGGTTACATTTGTGACTTCCAAGTAATTGATATTAATTCACCTAACAACAAACTTCCTAATTTTTTAGATAATGAAGAAGATAAGTACCTTCTTCAAAAAATATTATATCTTTCTACATCAGAAAACATTAGAGAAGTTTGGGTTCAAGGTAAACAAATTCTAAAAAAAAATTAATAACATATAATTTAAATTAAGGAGACTACGTTTTTATGACGAAACAAAATAAACATTTAACTATTGGAGTTGAAGAGAATATCCCATTTTCTCAATCACTAATTTTAGGTTTACAGCACGTCCTAGCGATGGATGTTTATGTACCACCTTTCATTTTAGCAACTGCGCTTGCTTTATCACCTGGTGATGCTACTGGACTTATTCAATCTACTTTCCTTGGTGCAGGTATAGCATCATTAATTCAGGTATTATTTTACTTAAGATTACCGGTTTGTCAAGGTCCATCATTTATCCCACTAGGTGCTATTATTGGTATATATATGGGAACTAAAAATCTTGGAACTGTTCTTGGTGCAAGTATAGTAGGTGCAATATTAATAATCTTACTTGGATATTCTGGTATTTATAAATATATAGTAAAAAATTATATTCCTTCTATTGTTAGTGGAACAATAATTATGATAGTGGGATTAACTCTACTTCCTTCGGCATTCGTTAGTAATATCTACATTGAAGGTAACGGGTTAACTATGAAGCAAAATGTATTATTAGCATTCATTACAGCCGCTTCTTTAATACTATTTTCTACTCTGGGAAATTACATTAATAGATTTAAAAGAATATTCCAAATTTCATCAGTAATTATTGCATTAGGTATTGGAACATTTTCAGCATACTTAATGGGCGGATTTAGTACTCAAGGGATTAAAGATGCTAGCTTTTTCTCAATGCCAAAACTGCTATT
The DNA here is from genome assembly GCF_963529685.1 of uncultured Gemella sp. Lineage (GTDB taxonomy): Bacteria > Bacillota > Bacilli > Staphylococcales > Gemellaceae > Gemella. The sequence continues at coordinate 82,952 of NZ_CAUSAI010000001.1, read as the reverse complement.
TTTAGATTATAATATACATTTTGAAATTTCTGCTATTATAACAATGATAATAATCTATATGGTTCTTTTAGCTGAAACTACTGGTACGTGGTATGCAGTAAGTTCAGTTATAGATGAACCTCTAAGCGATACTCAAGTAAATAAAGGAGTTATCGGCGAAGGAATTGGATGTCTAGCAGCAGCTCTTGTAGGTGCAACACCTGTTACAGGATATTCTACAAATGCTGGTATCATTTCTATTACTGGTGTAGCTAGTAGAAAAGTATTTGTAATGGCTTCATTCTGGTTTATCGGATTATCATTCTTAGGTAAACTTTCTGCAATTATTAATTCAATTCCTTCTGCTGTTATCGGCGGAGTATTCTCAGTAGTATGTATTATCATCCTACTAAACGGATTTAGAGTTGTTAAAAATCTAGATTTCTCTGAAAGAGAATTATACATTATTGGAGTACCTTTAATGTTCACAATTGGATTATTATTTATTCCAGCAGAACTAAAAACTAGCGCGCCTCAGTTGCTTCAATATTTAATAGGTTCTCCTATTGCTGTAGGAGCAATTGTAGCAATAATAATGAATAAACTTATTCCATTAGAAAAATAATTTTAGAACTTTAAAACTGATGTTCGCACGAGCATCAGTTTTTATTCTTATTAATTTTATATTTTTCAAAAATATAGTATAATTATATCTGCTAATTAAATTACAGAAATGGAGATATATCGATGACAGAAAAGAAAATGAACGTTGAAAGTTTTAACCTAGATCACACTAAAGTTGTTGCACCATATATTAGATTAGTTGGTGTATATTCTGGTGATAATGGTGATAAAATTTATAAATATGATATTAGATTTTGTCAGCCGAATAAAGAACACTTAGAAATGCCTAATCTTCACTCATTAGAACATTTAATAGCTGAACTAATCAGAAATCATCTTGATAATGTATTAGATTTCGGTCCTATGGGTTGCCAAACTGGTTTCTACCTATCAGTTATTAATAACGATAGTTACGAAGAAGTAGAAGAAGCACTTGCTAAAACACTTGAAGATGTACTAGTAGCAACTGAAGTACCAGCTTGTAATGAGGTTCAATGTGGTTGGGCTGCATCTCACTCTTTAGAAGGTGCTCAAATGGAAGCTAAAAAATTCTTAGAAAAACGTTCTGAATGGAAAAACGTTTTTAGTAAATAACATAAAAAAGTCAAGAGACTGATTTTTAGCATCTCTTGACTTTTTTAATGGGAATTTAAGATAAGAACAAATTCAATACTCAAATCCACTCTACACTTTTATTATTTTGCAACTAAGCTACGAATAGCATTACGATCTATTTCGATTTCTACTTTCGGTGCAATTCTTACTTTCACTGTTACTGTCCCTACTTCTACGATATCTCCGTAAATCCCTGCGAAAGTTACAATTCTATCTCCTTCTTTTAATGAATCTTGAAGAAGCTTTAATTCTTTATTTCTTTTAGATTGTGGTCTAATTATCATGAAATACATAAATCCAAAAAGGAATACAATCATAATAATATTTACATATGAACCTTGCATGTTTTACCTCCATTTATTTATATATGTTTATTCTACTATATAGTAAGTAAAAAATAAACCTTTTATACTATTTTTTTATAATTAATTAGAAATTTTTAGGATTTTCTTGGTTCAATCCATATTTTTCAAAGAATTCTTCTTTAAAGTCTAATAATCTGTCTTCTCTTATAGCTTGACGAATGTCTTTCATCATATTAATCAAGAAATGGATATTATGAGTAGTCGCTAGTCTAGCTCCAAAAATCTCATCAGCTTTGAATAGATGACGAAGATAGGCTTTTGTATAGTTTTTACAACAATAACATGAACATTCTGGATCAAGTGGTGTAAAATCTTCTGCATACTTAGCATTTTTTACTACTACACGACCTGCAGAAGTCATACAAGTACCATTACGTGCTATACGAGTTGGCAATACGCAATCAAACATATCAACCCCTCTTAACACTCCTTCAAATAGAGCATCAGGTGATCCAACCCCCATTAAATATCTAGCTTTATTAGCTGGCAATAACGGTGTTACATGTTCTAAAACTCTATACATTTCATGTTTAGGTTCTCCTACTGATAATCCCCCAATAGCATACCCTGGAAAATCCATACTTACCAAATCTTTAGCACTTTGTTCACGAAGATCATTAAATCCAGCTCCTTGAACTATACCAAAGATACTTTGCGTTTTAGGATTTTTATGCGCTTGTAGACATCTTTCTGCCCAACGACTTGTTCTTTCTACTGACTGACGAATATATTTATAATCATGATTATAATCTGGACATTCATCAAAAGCCATCATAATATCAGAACCTAGAGCATTTTGAATATGCATTGCTTTTTCTGGTGACAAAAATAGTTTTTCTCCAGATAAATGATTTTTAAAATGAACTCCCTCTTCCTCAATTTTTCTCATTTCACTTAGAGAAAATACTTGAAATCCTCCTGAGTCTGTTAGGATACTTCCATCCCAATTCATAAATTTATGAAGTCCGCCTGCTTTTTCAACGATTTTCTCACCGGGACGTAGCCAAAGATGGTATGTATTAGATAAAATAATATCTGCACCCATTCCCTTCACTTCTTCAGGTGACATCGCTTTAACAGTAGCTTGAGTTCCAACCGGCATAAATACAGGAGTTTCAAAACTTCCATGTGGTGTATGAACAATACCTAATCTTGCTCCAGATTGTTTACAAGTTTTTATATGTTCATACCAAACTGCATTTTCTTTTACATCTCTCATATAACATTTTTCCTTTCAATAACTATATTATTATCATTGCATCTCCAAAACTGAAGAAACGATATTTGTTTTCAACTGCTATGTTGTACAACTCTATAACTTTTTCTCTATCATAAAACGCACTTACTAGCATTATTAACGATGATTTCGGTAAGTGGAAGTTTGTAATTAGACCATCAACACATTTAAACTTAAATCCTGGATAAATAAAAATATTAGTCCATCCAGATGCCGCAACAATCTTACCATTATTATCACGAGCAATTGTCTCCAGTGTTCTTGTTGAGGTTGTACCTACAGAGAAAATTCTTCCACCATTTTCTTTTGTTTGATTTATTATTTCAGCTGTTTTTTCATCCAAAGTGTAATATTCTGAATGCATATCATGATCTTCTATATTTTCTACAGCAACAGGTCTAAAAGTACCTAATCCCACATGAAGAGTTAAATAAGCTATATTTACACCTTTTTCTTTTATTTTTTCTAATAATTCATTCGTAAAATGTAACCCAGCAGTTGGTGCTGCTGAACTTCCTACCTCTTTTGAATAAACTGTTTGATATCTTTCTTTATCAGTTAATCGCTCTTTAATATATGGAGGAAGTGGCATAGTTCCAAGTTCATCTAATCTTTCTTGAAAAATCCCTTCATATTTGAATTCAAAATGTCTAAATCCATCATCTAAGATTTTTGTACATACTGCTTCCATTACACCATCACCAAAAGAAACGATACTTCCTTCTTTTATTCTTTTAGCAGGTTTCACAAGACATTCCCAATCATTATGCCCTAAATTTTTCAATAATAATACTTCTATTGCAGCTCCCGTATCTTTTTTCGCTCCATATAAACGAGCCGGCATAACGCGAGTATTATTAAGCACTAAAGTATCCCCAGGATTGAAATAATCTATAACATCTGAAAAAACTTTGTGATCATGTGTATTGCTTTTTCTATCTACACAAAGCAACTTACTAGTATCTCTTTTTAAAAGAGGTGTTTGTGCTATAAGCTCCTCTGGTAAATAAAAATCAAATTGTTCTAATTTCATTTAAAATCTCCTTTGAAAGTTACCTTTACTATTATAGCTTGATTGTCTTAAGTTAGCAAGTCTCACCATAATAATTTATAATTTTTTCCATTCTTTACAATTCGTAAATCTAAAATATTTATTTAAAAAGTAAAATTCGGACTAATATGTTAAATATTAATCCGAATATTCAATATTATTTATTACTTCGTAAGTATTTTACATGAGCCAATATATTAGTAGCTATCCCTAATCCTATACTTAAAATTAAAATAGAACTACCCCCATTACTAATAAATGGTAATGGTACACCAGTCATTGGAATAGAAGCTGTTACTCCGCCTATGTTTACTACTCCTTGTACCACTAATAAGCTTGCAAAACCTAGAGAGTACATTGCTGAAAATGTATTTCTTGATTTCGTACCTGAAAAAATTACTTTACCTATTAGTACAAGCAATAACATAACAACAAATACAACACCAACAAATCCTAATTCTTCAGCAATTATAGCAAGAATGAAGTCAGTATGTGCTTCGGGTAAGTATCCTAATTTTTGGATAGAGTTACCTAAACCTCTACCGAATAATCCCCCATTACCAAAGGCAACATACGAATTTATTACTTGATCAGCAGCGGCTGCTAAATCTTCTGAAAAAGGATTTAAAAATACTTTTAAACGATTTGTTCTGTAAGATGATCCACTGCTAAACAGCGCGCTTTTCATCATAAATAACATAAGTACTGCCGCTCCAGCAATCAACGCAAGAGATATAATTTTCTTTACATTTTGGGAATGCATATTTGAACATAGCGTCATTATTCCAATTACTGATAAAGTAATAAGCATCATTCCCGTATCGTTTTGCGCAGCTATTAACGTAACAAGTGCAAGAGGAATACCAAATATTTTCAAAAGTTCTGAACTAGTGCATATTTGTCTCAACTTCACTTTTCTTGTCTCTAAAATAAAAGCCATATACATAATAATAAAAAGTTGTGCTAAAGTTGAAGGTTGAAAACTGAAAGAACCTATCCTAATCCATGATTTTGCACCATTAATTGCAGGCATTAATTGCGGTATTAAAAGTAAAATAAACATTACAATAAAACCATATTTTAATAATTCTTTCTCTTTAAAAACCTCAAACGGTATAGCAACCGAAAATAGTAAGAACGCTAAATAGGCTAGGATTGCCCACATGGCTTGTCGTTGTAGGAAATAAGTCTCACTTACAGGAATACCCGATGTAAATGTTCCATATTTATTTCCTATCATACTAGCACTATACACCATCATACAGCTTAAAACTAACAAAACTAGTAACGTTAAAGCTACCATCCAATCTAACCTGACATGACGGCGTTCATGCTTTATAGATCTATGTATTTTTCCAAAAAGTTTCATACTAATTCGCTTTGCTTTCTTGAATAACAGTATTATACATTTCACTAGCCTTATCTTCTAAATCGGCTAGTATTATGCGTCCTGCCTCTTGAGAGATACAACCTATTTCTACTGCCAAGTTTATTTCTTTTGAAAGTCCATAAATTTGAGTATCAATAACGTCTTGATATAAAGGGCATTTCCTTTGACCTTTCACTGATATACAGGCATTAATCATCTCTTCTATTCTCATAACATCTTCTTCTATTCTCTTACGTATCTTTATATAAATAAGTTTATTACTCATTATTATCACCTATCCTTTTGATAATTCATAATTAACTTCATGTCTTATTATAGCAATTGCCCTAATAAAATCCTCATTTGAAATTAATTCTAAACGTCTTAATTCTCTTACTTCATATTCTACCATACTTAATGTGTGTTTTCTATCCTTCATATATATTATTATACCAAAAGATTTCAAAAATTGCTGTAAATCATAAAAATTTATCATTTATCTCACCTTAAAACTTGTTCATTTCCTCAAGCAGATTTTTATTTTTTTCTCTACCATCTAAATCATATGCTTTTTGAGCGTACTCTTTTGCTTTAGAGTAATTCCCTTCTTGTCGCTCAATGACAGCTAAATTATAGTAAATCGGTGCAAATGTATTGTCAAAATTAAGCCCATCAAGAAATACTTTTTTAGCATCTTGTTTAGTTGCAGTAGTCATTTTCACCATACCAAGTTCATAATATGTTAAAATAGATTTATTTTTTGAAGTTAACTCTTTTTCTAAGTTGAAAATATCTTCATCAGAATATGTTTTAACTAACCTATTATCAACTCTTCCAGATCTATACCTATTCACTACATTTTTTGTGTTAATTCCAGTAAACAACAATACTTCTCCTATAACACTAAGAATAAGCATCATAACAAATGTAATGTACATATTTTTTTTCTTCATAAGGAATAATTCTAAGAAAACTCCTAAGATAAAAGAAAAAATATACAATACTATTGAAGTTTCAAATAATAATGTAACTATCGCTAAATAAACAATTAAAATAGCACCTGAATACATAAATTTTAAATTATCATTTTTCTTAGTCAATTGTTCCATAAATAACGATCCTAATATCGCAATATTAGACACTAAAGCAATATCAAGTACACCTGAATAACCAAATACCAATAACAAATTAAAAGCAAAAGAAGCAACAAATAAAATACCTATACTCTTTAATATATTTAATGTGTTATTAAATAAAACAGACGTAATAAAAATTATTAAAAGTAATATAAATAATTTCATTGAGTTGTCAATTATAAATACACTTGTGAACATTCTATAAAATTGACCACTTATTATTTTTTGATAACTATAGTCTACATACTGATATAACGATGCGTTTTTATTAGATAAATAAACCACCATGTAGTTTACTAAAAATAGAACTAAATAAATTACTGACAACGCATTATACTTAATATTAAATAAATTTTTATCTAAGGTTTGGCGTTTATAGAGTTCTACCACTCTATTTTTGTAACGTAGTGTATCTGGAGTATCTTCTATAAACTTCTCGTCTTTCTCTTGTAAAAATAGTTTACTATTTTTTTGATTATAAAGTATTCTTTCTATTATTAAACTATTTGATATTCTATATTTTTTGTAATCTTCCAAAATTTCATCAAATTCTGGAGAAACATATAAGATTTTCATCTTTAAACTACTTAGTTTAAACATTTTTTTAAGTCTAACTTCGTTTCTAATAACATTAGAAACAATGCTATCAATTTCTGTTGATTTAAAACTATCTCCATATATAAATCTTATTAATTCGTTATCTTTATTAATAAGCCACACATCTTTTTTTTCAGGTCTATAATATAAAATATTGTAATTATATTTCGTTATATATAGATAAATTATCTTCCAAAATTTCTTATCATTCATAATTCGCCACTAATAGTAAAACTTAAATAGACCTAGGTCTATTTAAGTTTTACTTTTGCTACTTCTTGTGAGAAATCAACTGTTTCATTTAATTTTAATACTTCGATACTTGCTACTGCATCCATGTTAGTAATTACACAAGGAGTAATAATATCCTTAGCTTTTTCTTTAACTAATTCTAAATCATAAGTTAATAAAGTTTGACCTACTTCTACTCTATCTCCAGCAGATACTGCTACTTCAAAGCCTTCACCTTTCATAGCAACTGTTTCTAATCCAACGTGGATAAGAATTTCTACATCTCCTGATTTGATACCAAAAGCGTGTTTCGTTGGGAAAACTTGGATAATTTCTCCAGCAACTGGTGAAATTAATTTTCCTTCTTCAGGAATAATAGCAAATCCATCTCCCATCATTTTTTGAGCAAATACTGGGTCTGGTACTTCTGTTATATCTACTACTTTTCCTTTCATATATGAGCTTAATACTACCTCATTTGTTTGTTCTTCTGTTTTTCCGAATAATTTAGATAAAAATCCCATTTCAATCCTCCATATATTATTTACCTTCTTAATATATCTATTATATACTTTTATTGCATATTTTTCAATTATTTTTGAAAAATTATTTGAAATTTCATGTCAAAAATTCACTTTAGGAATTTACTATTTTACTTCAAAATATTTCTTTAAAATCAGCAGTGAAAAATTATTTTTTCTCACTATATAAACTTATAAAAAATGGATGCCTCCTGTACAATACAGGATAACATCCACTTGTCTAAACTAAATATATATGTGTCCAGAATATCCAGAATATTAGGTACACAGCAAAATCGATTTTGTCAAGTCACCCATGCTAAATTTATTAGATATCTAAAAACTTTTATAAAGCAAATTTAGATATCAATAAACCACTGCGCCTATTAGTTCTCATATAAACTTTTTTAATATTTAGAACTTTTGGAGTGTCCCGACTCATTTTTCTATTTAATTTTAGTTATTATGCTCTTCTTTTTCTTCTTTTTCTTTTGAATTTTCTTGATAGAATAATCCATAAATATATTGTTCAGGATCAAATACTTCTAAATCATCAATATTTTCACCTAACCCCACTAGCTTAACAGGAATACCTAGTTCTTTCTTAATAGCAATAACTATACCACCTTTAGCGGTTCCATCAAGTTTAGTAAGAATAACACCTGTTACATCACTAACTTCTTTAAACGTTTTAGCCTGTAAGATACCATTTTGTCCAGTTGTCGCGTCAATTGTTAATAGTACTTCATGAGGACCTTCTGGAACTTCTTTTTTGATTACTCGGACAATCTTTTCAAGTTCTTTCATCAGGTAATCTTTGTTTTGTAGACGACCTGCTGTATCACATAGTAGTACATCATAACCTTTTGCTTTGGCAGATTGAATCGCATCAAAAATTATCGCTGCTGAATCAGCACCTTCATGTGATTTAACTATATCAGCTCCGCTTCGCTTAGCCCAAACATCAAGTTGATCTATTGCTCCTGCTCTAAACGTATCTCCCGCAGCAATTAGAACTTTTTTTCCTTCTTTTTTAAGATTGTGTGCTAATTTACCTATAGATGTTGTTTTACCTACTCCGTTAACCCCTACAAATAAGAATACCGAAAGTTCTTTTTCAGAAGCGTAGTTAAGTTCAGATTTTACTGTTCCTTCCATATATACGTCCACTAATTTTTCGATAATCATGCTTTGTAGTTCACTTGGTTCTTTTAAATTCTGACGTTGTGATTCTTCTTTCAAGTAATCCACTAATTCTAGTACAGTATTATAACTTACATCTGATTGAATCAGTAATTCTTCCAAATCCTCAAAAAACTCTTCATTTATTTCTCTATATGAACTAATTAAGTTATTAAGTGCATTAGTGAAATTATCACGTGATTTTTTAAGTCCTTTTTTAAATTTTTCCGTTACAAACTGACTTTCGACGAATTCTTCATATTCGTCAAGTGAAATCAGTTCTTCATTTAATTCTTCCTTAGCAGAAAATTTTTCTTTTAATCTTTCAAAAAAGCTTGCCATTGGATACTCCTTATATATCTTTTTATATGATAAAAGGGAGACTAAGCTCCCTTTAATTTTCTATTAAAGCTTCCTAATTTTTAGGGAGTTTTAATTTTTTTATTTTATTTTCTTATAAGTTTTCCCTTTTTTATTGGATACCCGCCAAAAACTTTGATACATCAATATTTTCTTATTTATGTTTCATGTATGGGAACAGCAGTACGTCACGAATTGAAGCTGAGTTAGTTAATAACATAACTAATCTATCAATTCCGATTCCTAAACCACCTGTTGGAGGCATACCGTATTCTAATGCTTCTACGAAGTCTTCGTCCATTTCGTAAACCTCTTCGTTACCAGCATCTTTTTCATCCATTTGAGCTAAGAATCTTTCTTTTTGATCGATTGGATCGTTTAACTCACTAAATGCATTTGCATGTTCACGTCTAACGATAAATAGCTCAAAACGATCAGTGAATCTCGTATCTTCTGCATTAGTTTTAGCTAATGGAGATACTTCAACTGGATGTCCATAAACAAATGTTGGTTGCACTAATGTTTCTTCTACAAATGTTTCAAAGAATTCATTAATAATGTGACCAACTTTCATATCTTTTCTAACTGGAACATTGTGTTCTTTAGCTAATGCATGAGCTTCTTCATCAGTCATTTCTTTCCAGAAATCAACTCCAGTAACTTCTTTAATTGCATCTACCATGTGAACACGACGCCATTTTGGTGTTAAATCAATTTCATCTTCACCGTACATAACTTTTGTAGTACCGTGAATTTCATTACAGATGTATGCAATCATAGACTCAGTTAAATCCATAATATCATTGTAATCAGCATATGCTTCATATAATTCGATCATCGTAAATTCAGGATTGTGTCTTGTCGATACACCTTCGTTACGGAATGCACGCCCGATTTCATATACTTTTTCTAAACCACCAACGATTAATCGTTTTAATGGTAATTCAAGTGCGATACGCATGAATAATTGCATATCAAGTGCATTGTGATGAGTTACGAATGGACGAGCTGCAGCCCCACCAGCAATAGAATGCATCATTGGTGTTTCCACTTCTAAATATCCACGCTCATTTAAATAACTACGCATAATTTGAATAATTTTTGAACGTAAAATGAATGTTTCCTTACTTTCTTCGTTCATAATTAAGTCTACATATCTTCTTCTATAACGCTCTTCAACATCTTTAAGTCCGTGGAATTTATCTGGTAGTGGACGTAGCGCTTTTGTTAAAATTTCAAATTTATCAGCTTTAACAGATAATTCGCCTACGTTAGTTTTAAATAGTACTCCAGTTACTCCTACGATATCTCCAAGGTCAAGTGTTTTGAAGTATTCATAAGAATCTCCAACTCTATCTTGACGAACGTAAATTTGAACTTGACCACCTAAGTCTTGAACGTGAGCAAATCCTGCTTTACCTTTACCACGTTTTGTCATAATACGTCCTGCAATAGTCACAGAGATATTTTTTTCTTCTAATTCTTCTTTGCTGTATTTATCATATTCTGCTACGATTTCATTTGAAAGGTGAGTTCTTTCAAATTTAGTTCCAAATGGATCTAAACCACTTTCTCTCATAGCCTCCATTTTTTCACGACGAACAAGCATTTGATCACTTAAATCTTGCACATCTACTTTAATTTCTTCTGTCATGTTAAATTCCTTTCTAGTATAATCTAGTATTTTTAATCATTACTCCTTATTATAACATATTTTCAATGATTTTGTTAAATCTTACGAAGAATTTTATTAAATTTTTCAACTCTAATAAAAGAGACTGACCAAAAAATTCTACATTTTTTAAAATTTATATGAAAATCCATAGACACATCTGTTTATCGATATATAAATTCACTTTATAAAAGCTTTTTATATATTTAATAAACCTTGTGGGAATTACTCGACAAAATTGATTTCTCTAAAATCACAATTTTTTAGTCACTCCCATTCAAGTTATACAGTCTACCTTTATTTAATTGATATTAAAATATTTTTTTGATAAAATATCATTGTAACTTCTATCATTTTATTTAGAAGGTTAAAGTTATCCCCCTAGTATCTTACTACGGAGAACTTCAATATTTATTTAAAAAGCAAGTTAAGTTAAAAATAATAATACGGAGGAAACAATGTGATAAACTATATTTTAAAAAGAGAAAATATACTGGTAACTTTTTATACAATTTCATTATCTTTATTAGTAAGTAGATTCTCAATAGAATATTTATTTTTAGATAAATCATTATATAACTTCTTTAATTTTATCCTTTTATTTATTATTTTTTTTAATAGTTGGTTATTAGAAGTAGTTCATTTAAACAGATATGGAAAAGGTAGTTTTTTGAATTATTTCTTTTTAGCACTACAGATTCTCATCATTTTAAATCTACTAATAAAAAATACTCTGAACACTAAAGAAATCCTCGCTACATTAGTTCTATTAGCAGTAACTTTAAGCGTTCAACATATAACTGAGTACATTTTAACCGACAAAAAGAATCTTATGATAAAAAAACTTACTGAGCCATTTTGTTACATTCACACGGTACGGACTTTAACTCTACTATTAGGCTTAATATTCATTGATTATTATTTCTGGTTTATACTTCTTACTTTTACGATAAGTCAGCTATTTCCAAGTTTTATATCTAGGAGTATCCATGTGAAAGATATTAATTTTCATCACTTAACTAGCCATTTATTTATAATGACTAACTTCATTGCTTTTTCTTTGGCATTAAGTGATTTAAAACTTAACATTCCTACCAGTAGATATTGGTTAATTTATATTATTTTTATCATTTTACTAATTATCTATTATAAAATATTTAAAACAATCGATAGAACTTTAACCAAACAGTCAGGCAATACCTATATAATTGGCATATATTTTACAATACTAGAGTTAATATTTATCAACTTGTTTTTCGTTTTAGAATACGATTGGAAATACTTTCTACCGTGTTACGCTTGCGGCATCATAAGTAATCAATGTTTTAACAAATACAAAAAATAGAAATCGATAGTAACCATCTAATTTAGACAGTTACTACCAATTTCTATTTATCTTGCTTCTTCGTAATCTAATATTTCTGATACTTTACTTGCAATATACTTCGCTAATTTTTCATGATTTTTGTCATCTAAGTGAATGCAGTCTACTAATGAAGTCTCTGCCACACGCCCAGCATTTAAAAAGTCAACTTCATATTTGTCACTAACTTCTTTAAATGTTTGAGCTAAGAATTTTGATTGTTTTAAACTATTTTCATCAAAATTACCAAATAGACTTTGTCTTTCTACTATTTCATCACGAAGTGGAACTGGTGAAACAACTAGAATCTTAGGAATTTTATAAGTAGGCATTAAATGAGGATTTCTAATATATTTAATGTATTCTTCAATTCCGCTAGAAATGTGTTTTGCACTTGGATTAAATTGCTTTTTAAGGTCATTTGTTCCTAACATAATTATTACTAATTCAACAGGTACGTGGCTAAGCATTAAAACTGGTAAGGTATCAATACCACATCTTACAGGCACTATTGTATCTCTTGCTGTAACAGTTCTTCCGCAAAGTCCTTCTTCTATAATAATGTCATTAGGGCGCAACTGTGCTAATAAATTAGTCCAACGTTTTTCTGATCTTACTCCATCTTCTCCTGGTACATATCCCCAAGTATTACTATCCCCAATACATAAAATACGCATAATTTTCTCCACCTTTATCCTTTTAAATTCTTCTTAATTTTATCAAACTAATATAAAAAAATCAATAGAACCCGGTGATAAAAGTACTAATAATTGTTATCAATGCAGTATCTTTGCAATATATTTTTTATCACATTATAATAAGGATATTACAAATATAAGGAGGACAAAATGATACAAACAAATTTTCATCATAAAAAACATTATAAAATTCAAGCATATTCAAAGAAAGTACTTTATACAACATTAATTTTAACAACAAGTTTTGCATTATTAGAATACATTGGAGGACTACTTTCTAATTCATTAGCACTACTAGGTGATTCTTTCCACATGTTCTCTGACGTTATTGCGTTAGGATTCAGCTTAATCGCATTACTATTTAGTTCTAAAAAACCAAATAAAAAATATACTTTCGGTTTTGTTAGGTTAGAAGTCCTAGCTGCTTTTATTAACGGTTTAATGCTAGTTGGAATTTCTATTTACTTAATTTTCGAAGGTTTTATGAGATTCTTCAATCCTAAAGATATTGATTTCAAATCAATGCTTATAATTTCTACAATCGGTTTAATCTTCAATATTGTAGTAACTATAATTTTAACAAAAAGTTTAAAAGAAGAAGACAATCTTAATATACAGAGCGCATTATGGCATTTCCTTGGCGATTTAATCAGCTCAATAGGAATTATAATTTCATCAACAATTATTTACTTCACTAACTATCAAATTGTCGATGTTATTATGAGCATTATCATCAGTATAATTCTTTTCAAAGGTGGTTATAAAATTACTAAATCATCATTTGTAATTTTAATGGAAGCCACTACTCTAGATACTGAAGAAATTTACAATAAAATTAAAGAAATAGAGGGCATTGCAGACATTCATGAATTTCATATTTGGCATACCGATACGAATGAAATTAACGCAGCAATGCACATATTATTAAATGAATATCACACTACTAAAGATTATACAATTATAGAGAATGTTAAAATTCTTCTGCAAGAAAAATATGATATCGAACACTGTTTTATTGCATTAGAGCACATCGAATACAACGATCATACTATATAAAAAAAGGGAGCGACTCAATTTTGAGTCAGCCCCCTTTTTTATATATTTAACAAGTCTATTGTCTTAACTATTTTATAAGTAGGATTTATCTCAGGGTTTTCAATACCATGAATATCTACTAAACAACTATCAATTCCTACATTATTAGCACCTAATATATCTGAAGTTAGAGTATCACCTATCATTAAAACTTCACCCTTATCTTCTACACCGATTTCTTTAAAAATAATATCAAAAAACTCGCTATCAGGCTTCTTACTTCCTATTTCCTCGGAAATAAAAATCTTCTCAAAATACTTATTAAGATTATTATTTTTAAGTCTAGTATGTTGAGTAACTCCAATTCCATTCGATGCTATGTATAATTTATGAGTTAAACTTAATTTTTCTAACATTTCTACAATACCCTCAAAAAGCTGATTTCCTTCAGCTAGATAACTTCTATACCTATTATCTATCTCACTACCATCGACTTTCATATTAAATAATGCAAAAAATCTTATAAATCTCTTACTCGTAACTTCTTTATTTGAAATTTCACCACGTTCAAAACTTCTCCATAAAGATTTATTTATCGTTTCGTATTGTTCAAACAACTCATCGCTGTATTCAATATTCTCATCTTCTAATAATTTTTTGAAAGCTAAAGTTTGAGCCTTACCAAAATCTAATAATGTATCATCTAAATCAAATAATAAATATTTATACTTATCTAAAATCATTTACATACTCCATATTGTTATTCTCTTTTCATTATAACATAGATTACTAGCACACAAAATTAAATTTATAAAAATAACGAATAAAACTTGCCCTAATCAAACTATTTATTAGCACATCATGTAAAATGCATTAAATTTTGCTTTAGATACTAGCAATTAAATCACCTCCTTTATAGTCAGAATGTCAAATAATATAAAACAACACAGCATATCAAAAAAAGACATCTAGAGCCTCACCTCTAAATGCCTTTTAGTTTTATTCTGCAAATTGACTTTGATATAATTCTGAATAGAAACCTTTTTGTTTCAATAATTCATCATGGTTACCTTGTTCAATAATATCTCCATCTTTTAATACTAATATTTTATCTGCATTTCTGATTGTCGATAAACGGTGAGCTATAACGAATGTAGTACGCCCTTCCATAAGTTTATTCATAGCTTTTTGAATTAGTACTTCTGTACGTGTATCTACACTTGAAGTTGCCTCATCAAGAATTAATATCGGTTTATCAGCAAGTATTGCACGAGCAATAGTTAAAAGTTGCTTTTGACCTTGTGAAATATTTGAAGCTTCTTCATTTAGTTCCATGTCATAGCCACCCGGTAATGTTTTAATAAAGTGGTGAATGTGAGCTGCTTTAGCCGCTTCTATTACTTCTTCATCTGTGGCATCTAAACGACCATAACGAAGATTCTCCATTATCGTACCTTTAAATAACCATGTGTCTTGCAGTACCATTGTGAAGTATGAACGCAATTCAGATCTATCTAGTTTAGAAATATCTTTCCCATCAATGTAGATATTTCCTCCATTAATATCATAAAATCTCATAAGAAGTTTAATCATCGTTGTTTTACCCGCACCAGTAGGTCCAACAATCGCAACCATCTCACCTTTTTTAACATCACTAGTAAAGTTTTTGATAATTACTTGATCTTCTACATATCCAAATTTTACTTTATCAAATACCACATTACCTTTTTTACTTGTAACTGTTTCTAGTACTTCTGCATCTTGTTCATTTTTAGCATCTAAAAACTCAAATACTCTTTCACCAGCAGCAGCCATTTTTTGAATTTCTGACATAGACTGAGCTATTTGACCTATTGGTTGAGTAAAGTTTCTTATATATTGGATAAATGCTTGTATATCCCCTACACCAATAGTTCCTTTAGAAACTAATAATCCACCTGAGAATACAATACCTACATAACCAAGGTTTCCTACAAAGTTAATCACTGGAAACATTAGTCCTGAGAAGAAGTTCGCTTTCCATGAAGATGTATATAATTGGTTATTTTTATCATTGAATTCTTTAACACTTTTTTCTTTGTAGTTAAATGCTGCGATAATATTTTGACCTGAAAAACTCTCTTCGACCTGCCCATTTACATCTGAAAGCATTTTTTGTTGGCTTCTGAAATATTTTTGACTCCATTTTGTTATAGCACCTAGTAGTATTCCTGAAACAGGAATTAAAGCTAACGCTATTAGTGTCATGACAGGACTAATTGTAAACATCATTACTAGTACTCCAAGTACCATTGCAGTATTAGTAATTATCTGAGTAAAACTTTGGTTTAATGATTGTCCTAATGTATCTACATCATTAGTTACTCGAGATAGAGTTTCACCTACTGTACGTTGTTCAAAATATCCAACAGGTAATGTATTTATTTTTTTACTAATTTCTTTACGAATATCATATGTCATTTTTTGAGAAATATTACTCATTAACCATCCTTGAATAAACATAAACAGTGATGACAGTATGTATAAACCTAATACAGTAAGTAAAATTCCCGCTATTTTTTCAAAATTTATACTACCTTCATTACTAATTTTGGCTACTAACCCTTCGAATAATTCTGTAGTTGCACGTCCCATGATTTTAGGGCCTACTATACCAAAAACAGTACTCGCTAATGCAAAGAATACTATCAAAATACTTGAAACTTTATACTGTGTAAACATCAATTTGATAATTCTTTTTAACGTTCCGGAAAAATTATTAGCTTTTTCTATTTTTTGATCTCTAGCCATGATGTTTACCTCCTTTTTGTAATTCTTCTTCACTAAATTGACTTTCTGCGATTTCTAAATATGTTGGACATGTTTCAAGAAGCTCTTGGTGTTTTCCAACTCCCACTATCTTACCTTCATTCATTACGATAATCTTATCAGCATTTAAAATTGTTGCTATACGTTGTGCAACTATGATAGTAGTCACTCCAGACATTTCTTCTCTTAAAGTTTTTCTTAATTTTACATCTGTTTTGTAATCTAGAGCTGAAAAACTATCATCAAAAAGAAGTATCTTAGGATTTTTCGCTAAGGCACGAGCGATTGAAAGACGTTGTTTTTGCCCTCCTGAAACGTTAGATCCACCTTGTGAAATTTCACTTTTAAACTTATCTTCTTTTTCATTAATAAACTCTAATGCTTGAGCAATTTCAGCAGCTTTTTTCATCTGTTCATCAGTAATATTTTCATCAGAGAATTTGATATTTGATTCAATATTACCGCTGAATAAAACTCCTTTTTGAGGAACAAATCCTAAAATATCTCTAAGTTTACTTAAACTTATATCTCTAATATTAACTCCGTCAATTGAGATTTCACCTTCACTAGCATCGAAATATCTTGGAATTAAGTGAAGCAACGTAGATTTACCACTACCCGTACTTCCTATAATTGCAGTAGTTTTTCCTGCTTCTGCTTCAAAGCTAATGTTACTAAGCACCGGACTATCAGCTCCATCAAACGTAAAGCTAACATTATCAAATTTAAGATTACCTACTACATCTTGAAGTTTACTATCATCAACATTCACACTATCTACCACAGTTACCTCGGTAGCCAGTACTTCATTTATACGACCGGCTGCAACTTCAGCACGTGGTAATTGCATCATTAAGAATGTAAAGAATAAGAATGACATTACTATTTGCATTGTATATGTTATAAATGCCATCATATCCCCAACTTGAATACTACCAGCATCTATATTTTTTCCACCAACCCAGATTATTAATAATGCAATACCATTCATAATTAACATAATCATCGGCATAAGTGCTGATAAAGTTCTATTGATGAAAAGTTGTTCATTTTTTAAAACTGTATTTTCTTTATCGAATCTTTCTTCTTCATATTTTTCACGACCGAAAACACGGATTACAGAAATACCAGTTAATGCTTCACGAGTTACTAGGTTTACTTTATCTATAAGTTTTTGCATTATTTTAAATTTAGGCATTACTAAAAATGAAATTACACCTAATGTTAACCCTAAAATACCTACACCTAATGCAATTATCCAAGTCATTCCAGTATCGGTTTGTGTAACTTTATAAACTCCGTATACTGCCATCATCGGTGCATAAATTGCAATAAATAACATCATATTTAAAGCATTCTGAATTTGTTGAATATCATTTGTACTTCTGGTAATTAGTGAAGCTGTAGAAAATTTATCAATATCTTGTTTAGAAAATGATAGTACTTTGTTATAAAGTTTTTCTCGCAAGTTATAAGCTATTTTTGAAGAAATTCTACTAGCAATAAAATTCGAAATAATACTACCAATACCTGAAATAAATGTTACGATTATCATCATGATTCCTACTTCTTTAAGGTAATTTTTTCTAATCTCATTAGTATCAATTCCTACATTATTTCTATATTCTTCTTTCACATAGCGAATACCAGCTTGTTTTGTAATCATATCAGCTGAACTTCCTAAATCACTAATTGATTTATTCTTTTGTTCAATTAAACTATCTTTCTTAACTAGTCCTAGTTTGACACCTTCTGCAACCTTATCTAAATCTAAGTTTTCAGATTTTGCACCAGATACAACAGTCATAGTATTTTTTAATATATCATTTAATTCCCTACGTTCTTGATCATTAATACTATCAAGTTTAAATACATCACCATCTTTAGTATATTTAGATGTGACTTTCTTTATTTCATCATCAGTCATAAATAATTGTAACTCATTAAACGATTTTTGACTAATTTTCTCAGGAACAGCATCTTGGATACCACTTTGTTGAATACCTTTATCGACAATATTACTTGTATATGTCGGAAGTGCTAGCTCTGCTACAACACGAACTCCTATTATCACAACTAAAAATATCATCGGTACCAAGAAACCTTTTAAATATTTAATCAGTTTCATTGTTTTCCTCCTTATCAGATAATTCTTCTCTAAAAATCTCATTTACTCGAGATAATAATATATCAAACGCTTCTTTTTCCCTTACATCAAATTTATTCCAAATAGATTGGAACCATTCTTCATAAGCTTTTCTATGTGATTCTATGCATTCGACTCCTTTTTCAGATAAACTAAGATATTTTTTCCTTTTATCTTTTTCATCTATACTTTGAACAACAAAATCTTTTTCTAGTAATTCACTTACAAGTGCTGTAACTCTAGGTTTTGTCACATGTAGTTCTTCACCTAATTCCTGCATCGTAATTTTTTCTTTATAAGACAAAAATAACATTGCTTGAAATTCAGGTTTTCTATACGGTGCATCACTTTTCTTATGAAATCTTTTCATTATCAACCTAAATTCTTCCATCATATCCATTGCTTTATGATATGAAATTTCCTCTACGCTCATTTTCTATCTCCTTTAATACTCATTAAATTAGTTAATATTGTTAACTAATTAGTTAACCACGTTAACTATTATATTTCATTTTAATCTTTAAGTCAATAGATAATTTGAATTTTCCCATGCCACTAATTTACTATACAACAAAAAAAGAGAAATCCAAAAATCAAATTCCTGATTTCTAGATTTCCTTCTTCTTATTCCAATAACTACTTATTTTAAATAATTTACTAATTGAGTTTTATCACTTCATCACATAACTCTTCAATATCAGATTTTATATGTGAAGTCAATATTATTATTCTATCATTTTTTATATAACTTTTTAGAAATTCTCTTGTTTTAATCGCCATTTTTTCGTCCAATCCATTAAAACATTCATCTAAAATTAAATTTTTTGGATTTGACATAAAAGCTTGTATTAGATATAATTTTTGTTTTGTTCCTAAAGAGAGTTTTCTGTACTTTTTATCTTTGTACTTATATAAATCATAAAAATTTAACCAATATTCTATATCAATTTGTTTTTTATTATCTGAATAACTTTTTATAATCTCAAGATTTTCCATAAGTGTAAAATCTTCCATAAACTTTGGATTCTCTATAATAATTCCTGCACTCTCTATAAAATTATCTTTGTTTCTTAGTTTCTTTTTATTTTGATATACACCACCACTCGTTAGTGACGTATATCCACATAAACATTTCATTATTACTGTTTTTCCACTTCCATTTTCTCCAACAAGACCATATATTTTCCCGGGTAAGAATTTTAAATTTAAATTCTCAAAAATTACCTTCGTTCCATATTTTTTTGTACCATTTATAATTTCTAACATACTTATACCTCCCATGAATTAAAAATAATCACTATAACCGCTAATACAATTAAGGCAATAGCACCGCTATAAATAATAACAATAGTTAGAGATAAACTATTTATAAAAACTATATATATTAAAATGGAAAAATAGAATATACAAAACATCATAACTTTATTAAATTTAAAAACTACACATATTAAAGTAGCTAATAACATGATAATGGGCAATTTTATTAAATCTATCAAACCTGACATGTAATTCATAAAAATATAATCATTTTTAATAAACATATAACCTATACTTATTACTATCATCATAGCACAAGAATCAAAGATCAATTTTTTGCTAAAAAAACATATTGTTCGCTTATATAATTGAAAAATACCTTTACTTTTAAAGCAAACAATATTCCTAAAATTATCTATCTCTACTGAAATCATTCTTATACTGACAGTGTAAAATGCTGTATACAAACAGATAAGCAGTATAACATGATATACTAATAAATCTCTGTCTTCCCCATAAATATTATGAAGATTTCCTCGAATAAATTCACTAAAATTACTTTTCAAAGCATTCTTTTTTTCTAAGATTAATCTCAAATATATCACTAACGCAAAAATATATCCATAAATGTTCTCTTTTTTCATAATTAAAACTCTTTTCTTTTAGTAAATCTAAGACCTAAGTATATTAACACCATATATATATACGAAATAAATGTTGTTACATTTCTCGCTCTACCTCCAAGCCAGAATAATGAACCTAAAGGACTCAAATTTTTAGATATATACATTATAAAGAAATCATTTACCACATATGTTAGTAAAATATAACCTAAAATAACATGAATATAATTATAACCATAATCAGTTATAGTAAGCAATAGCATTGTTAATAAAAAAATAAAAGTAGATATCCCTATAATATAAAGTAATAAATATTTTGGAAAAGAGCCATTAATAAAACTGAATATATTTGTTTCCAAAAATATATTGTTGAAATTAGCACCCTGTCTTATTTTAAATCCAGTAAGAATAAAACTAACTATAGTATAGCCTCCTATAACTATATTAATATATATAACTGGTAAAATAGACAATTTAAGTTTAAGTAAAAAGATTACTCTACCTATATTCTTATTTTTTCCTATTAAATGTTTTAAACATTTATTTTTTATCTTAGAATAAAAATATAATGAAATAGAAATTATCATTGGTAAAATAAGTAAAATGTATTTTATTAATGAACTATATAATATTGCTGGATCATAGTAAGAAGCGTGAAATTTATTCCTTAACATTCGCCCATCAGCCGTTAAATCCGGAGCATTTATATCAAACTTATAAAATGCAATCAACTCTTTTAAGTCTCTAAAAATAAAGAAAACTAAAACAATTATTAAACTTAACATCAACATTTTTTTTATTTTAAAATATTTATTCATATTTAACCTCCATATATACTCCCACCTTTTTATCTTTAATATCATAATATCATCTTTTTTTTACTTTGTAAACAAATAAAAAATACAATGAATTCCCCTTTAAAATTACGACAGAATCATTAATTTTCTCAACACGTTAAAAAAATAAATTTATCAATATATACACTTGACAGTTAGTATATTTTTTTTAAAAAAATGTACCCCCATATTCCTCTTTTAAATAATCATTTAAGTTCATAACTACTAGTAGATAGATTTTAAAATATACAACCTACTTTTGTAAAACCATTTTTCCATGCCCCAAATTTAGTATATAACCAAAATAAAGAAACTTAACAAAACCGTTACTTAAATAATTGATTTTGTTAAGTTTCTTATTTTATCTTTTATTCTATTTACTAAATACCCATGCTTGAGCTAAGTTATTTTTAATATCATTTTCTGTGAAACCATTGTAACTCGTAAGTTTAACATCGTCATCATTTGGATCATTGATATAGAATTTATCATCTTCATAACCACGAATTACTTTATAAGTTACTCTATTACCAAATACCCCAGATTTCAATCTTACTAATATAGGTTTATTGTCTTTCAAGGCATTTTCCAAGTTTTCTACTAGCTTATCAGTTTCGATTCTCTCAACTTTAAGATTATATTTTTCTGCGAATGCAGTAATAATTGTAGGCTGTGTTCCTTGATTTCTTATGTAGTACTTATTCCCTGCCCATGAAGCAAGATTCTCTACAGTGGCTTCATCTTTACCTACATACTTAGCAATCATTGCTAATGATATAATAGCATCTCCATTATCCTCTATTGTTTGCTTACTATCTAATCCATATGCGATATTTTTATAGGCATCTTGCTTCATATAATACATAGGAACAGCAAGACCTTTTTGAGGTAAGTTAAGTAATTGTTCTTTTCTTTTCGCATTATAATTGTCGATATTAATTAAATAATATAAATATCCCTCAACACCATCTCTTAATGATTCAATAAACTGTTTATTTGCTATTTCATTATTTAATAAATCTACATCTATTTTATTTCCAATATTACCTGAAATCAGTTTAACTTGAGGAAGTTTATCACTTAATTGTGCGAAACTAGCCTGTTTTTCTGATGAAGAAACCTTAGAAATATAGTGTTCTGTAAGGTTTCTTTCAATACTTCTTGCTACAATAGACGACCCTTGAGTACCATAATATACTTTTACTCCAAATATATCTTTATTATTATCATTAAAAGTATCTATGTCCATCAACATTTCTACTGAATTTTCTGCAGCAATTTTTGTTATCTCTTCTTTTGAAGGATAAGTATCATCATTGTCTCTTGTTAAAAGAACTTTTATCCCATCTCGTTCTAATATTTCTTTTAATTGCTTAGCAACTCTTAAATTATAAGTTTTCGATGAAGTTCCTTTGTAATCATGATTATCTTCATATGAGTTAATCGGATTTAGTAATATTGAATAAGATTTTAATTTTTCTTTATTTTGATCTTCAGGACTTTTCTGTCCAGTTCCTAAAATACTCCAACCTGGTATCCAACCAACATAGCTATCATTAGTTTTTACTTCATACCAAGTTTCTGATTTACTCAGCATTTCTACATTATCACCAGCTGTTACTTTTTTCAATGTTGGATAAGTATCATCTGGACCAGTTCTTAACTCTATCTCTTTAGAGATAGTAATAATATTTTGAGCATTAGCTGATGGACTTAATTTTTCACCAATAAAATTAATTAATCCACCTATTACTAGAATTAGCAACAATGCAGAGATGGCTAAGAATACTCCATTTTTGTTTTTTCTTTTTATTCTCATATTAATTTCCTGCTGTTAATTTTTCATAAACAATAGTTACTGGTCCATCATTGACAATATTTACTTCCATCATAGTTTGGAATATACCAGTTTCTACTGCAACACCCTCTTCTTTCAGATATTCATTAAATTTTTCATATAATTCGTTTGCTTTTTCTGCACCTGCTGCACTTGTAAAACTAGGTCTATTACCTTTTTTTGTATCAGCATAAAGTGTGAATTGTGAGACGGATAAAATGCTTCCTCCAACATCTTTAAGGCTTAGATTTATTTTGTCATTTTCATCCTCAAATAAGCGAGCTTGCGCCACTTTTTTAGCTAAGTATTTCGCATCTTCTTCAGTTGATTCTTTATGAACTCCAACTAAAAGACAATAGCCCTTATCTATACTTCCCACTATTTTATTATCTATACTTACACTGGCTTTTTTTACCTTTTGTAATATAATTTTCATATATCCACCTATTTAACTATTCTTTCTACACTATATACATCTGGAATTTGACGTAATTTTTTAATCATGAAGTCACACTCACTGACATTTTTCACATAAATTCCTATAGTAATCACGCAAGTTTTATCAGCTTTAGACTCAGAATTTAATTTTTTGATTTCTACTCTACTTTCACTAAGTGTTAAAAGGACATTTTGAAGAAGCAAATCTCTATCAAAGGCATGTAACTGTAATGTAACGCTGTATCTACGTGCATTTAGACTTTCTACCCACTCAACTTCTAATAGTCTCGCATGATCTTCTTCACTTAGATTAGGACAATTATTTCTGTGGACTGTAACACCACGTCCTTTTGTAATAAATCCTACAATCTCATCCCCTGGAATAGGCTGACAACATTTTGATAATCTTACAAGAATGTTATCTACTCCTTTTACATAAACTCCTGTCTCTGTTACTATTTTTTTGTTTTCTTCTGCATTGAAAAGTTTCTCAATTTTCTCCTGAGTCATCTTTTCTTTTCTTATTTTCTCGGTTAATCTTGCAAATACTTTGTTCGCTGTAATACCACCGTATCCAATGGCAACATACATTTCTTCAAGATTAGCAAATTTATATTTATTTAATGCAATTTCAATATTTTCTTCAGTTAATACTTCATCAAGATCAAAATTATTTGCTTTAATTTCATCTTTTAATAATATTTCACCTTTTACTAAGTTTTCTTCACGAGCAGCTTTTTTAAAGAATGCTTTGATTTTCGACTTAGTTTGTGATGATGTAGCTATTTCTAGCCAAGATCGTTTTGGCCCTGTTGAGTTTTTGCTAGTACGAATATCACAAATCTCACCTGTGGAAAGCACATAATCAAAGGGTTCTATTTTATCATTTACAGTTGCCCCAACCATTTTATTTCCGACTTCTGAGTGAATAGCATAGGCAAAGTCTACAATACATGAACCTTTTGGCAATTCTATAATATCACTATTTGGTGTGAATACATAAATTTTATCACTTAATAAATCTACTTTTAATGATTCCATAAAGCTTTCCGCTGTCGCTTCGGTCTCGTCATTTTCCGCAATTTTTTGGAACCAATTTAGTTTTTCATAAAAATTATTATTTTTATTTACTTTCTTACCTTCTTTATAAGCCCAGTGAGCAGCAATCCCTTTTTCTGCAATTTCATGCATTTCATAAGTTCTAATTTGAACTTCTAGAGTTTGACCATCTGGCGCAATTACTGTTGTATGTAACGATTGATACATATTAGGTTTCGGCATTGCAATATAGTCTTTAATTCTTCCTGGAATTGGAACCCAAAGATTATTTACAAGTCCTAAAGTGGCATAACAATCAGCTACACTATCTACTAAAACACGCACCGCAAGCAAATCATATATTTGGTCAAACGTTTTATTTTGTTTAACCATCTTTTTATAAATACTATAAATATGTTTTGGTCTACCTGTTACCTGTGCTTCTATATTATTATCAGCTAAAATTGATGTAATACTAGAACAAGCGTCTTTTATACTCTCTTCTCTAGCGCTTCTCTTTTGTTTCATCATCCCCACAATTGAGAAATATTGAGATGGATGCAGATATCTAAGTGAAGTATCTTCTAATTCCCATTTAACCGAACTAATCCCTAATCTATGTGCTAAAGGAGCATAAATTTCAAGAGTTTCACTAGAAATCTCACGTTGTTTTTCTTCTCTCATATACTTCATTGTTCTCATATTATGAAGTCTATCAGCAAGTTTAACAAAAATAACACGTAAATCTTTCGCTATTGATACAAAAAGTTTTCTATGATTTTCCGCTTGTGATTGCTTTTTAGAACGGAATTTCACCTTATCTAACTTAGTAACTCCATCAACTATTACGGCTATATCATCCCCAAACGCCTCTTTAATATCATCAAATGTAAATTTAGTATCTTCTACTACATCATGTAAAAAACCTGCACAAATCGTTGAATAATCCAATTTAAGTTCAGTCAAAATTCCTGCGACTTGAACTGGATGTAATATATAAGGTTCCCCTGATTTTCTAAACTGTCCTTCATGAGCAACTTTAGCAAATTCATATGCTTTTCTCATGACTACTATTTGCTCCTCTGGTAAATATTTACTCGCCATATCTTCTACATTTTGATAACTATATGGATATTCAAGATTCACAGAAATTCCTCCTCTTTATAAATTTAATCTACCCTCTATAATACCACAAAAACAAGAAAATTTCCCGTAATTTAACTATAATATTTCAAATTTTAAGTAATTTAATGATATGTATTTAAAGTTTAACCTACTATACCAAATTTGATTAAACTAACAAAAAATCCCAGTTCATAATCGAACTAGGATTTTTCTATTAGTTAATCTACATCTTGTGATAAATCAACTTTATCTAAAGGTATCATTTTTGTTTTATATCTAACTTTGTGATATAGGTAGAAGAATAAGAAGATTGGAACTCCCATATATGTAGTTAACATTCCACTCCAGTTAACAACACCTTTAGTAATAAGTTCTGTATCTTGACCGATAATAACGATGATACATAATACTAAAGCGATGATTGGACCTACTGGGAACCATTTAGCTCTATATTTAAGAGCATTTAAATCTTTACCTTGAGCAATATAAGCTCTTCTAAATCTGTAGTGACTTATTGCAATACCTAACCAAGCAATGAATCCTGTTAATCCACTTGCTGCTACGATATAAGTATAAGCGTTAGCACTTGTAAGTTGGATTAAGAAGATTAAGAACACTACTACTGAAGTTGCGATTAATGAAATAACCGGTGTTCCATATTTAGTAACACGTCCAAAAATTGGATATGCTAATTTTTCTTTACTCATTGCATAAAGCATTCTTGTTGATGCATACATACCTGAGTTACCTGCTGATAGGATTGATGTTAAGATTACTGCGTTCATAACACTTGCTGCTAATGCAAACCCTGCATTTTTAAAGACAATTGTAAATGGTGATTTAGCAATTTCTTCAGCACTTTCAGCTCCTAATAAATCTGGTGAAGTATAAGGAATTAATAAACCAATTACTAAGATAGCTAGCACGTAGAATATTAAAATTCTCCAGAATACTTGTTTAACAGCTTTTGGTATACTTTTCTCTGGATTTTCACTTTCACCAGCAGTAATACCTATTAACTCAGTTCCTTGGAATGAATATCCTGCGATTAAGAATACTCCAAGAGTAGCAAGAATTTGCCCTGATAATGATGAGTCTTCACCGACAAATGGTGCATCTCCTACTGTAAGGTTTTTAAATCCGATATATTCTCCACCTAAAATACCAAAAATTGTTAAACATCCAACTACTAGGAAGATGATAACTACTACTACTTTAATAAGTGCGAACCAATATTCACTCTCACCATAAACTTTAACACTAAGAGAGTTTAAAGCAACGATAATTACTAAGAATAATAAACTCCAAGCCCAGTGAGGAAGCACTCGCATAGGCTCCCAATAACTAATAGCTAATGCAGATAATTCTACGTCAGCCGCTACTGTAATTACCCAGTTAAACCAATAGTTCCAACCTAATGCAAATCCTAATGAAGGATCTACATAACGTGTAGCATATGTACTAAATGACCCTGATGTAGGAAGATATGTTGCCATTTCCCCTAGTGATGTCATTAAGAAATATACCATAAGTCCGATACATAGGTAAGCTACAATAGCCCCCCCAGGTCCGGCACTGTGAATTGCTTGACCACTTGTCATGAATAATCCACTACCAATACATCCACCGATAGCAATCATACTAATATGACGTGATCGTAAATTTCTTTTTACTTCTGTTGCATTATTGTTATTGCTGTTGTTTGTCATAATAAAAACCTCCTTGATAAAATAAAAAAGCATAACTTCTACCATATTTGCACGGAGTTATACTTGACATTATCTCTCCAAAACAAGATATTAGTAGCGCAACATAGCCTCGCGACTATGACAGTTCTATACTTAGTTCAGTATAGACCCAACAATATTAACATAGGATTAATATCATTTCGGCGACGTTTCCTTTCAAGTAATGTCATCAAGTCCTATACTTTCAATTACCTTACTAATAAAAATCGCAACCTCTACCTCACTTATTTTGTGAGGTATATATTCAATTAATAAAAATAGTATAATATACTTTTAAAATATTGTCAATAAAAAAATTAAAATTTTCTAAAAATTCACTCTTGAAATCCTATATTTCTTATTGAAGTTTTTCTAAACAGTGTATTAAAAATATTTTTCACTTATAATTTCATATTCAAATCCACTATTTCGCTAAATTTCTAATTTACTAAATTTAACAAAACAAAATCAAAGCAATGTTAAACTAGATTTTCTAAAATTAATTTCACATTGCTATGACCTAATTCTATTTTAATTTCCCTACAAATCTTTCCATCTCTTTCATTTCTTCAAGAGTATCAGCTACAAGAACATACATTGTATTTCCTTGAAGTTCAGCGAAAGCTTCAGGCATTCTTAGAACTGCTTTTAATTTGTCTTGATATTTATTTCTAATATCTTCATCTGAGTAAACATAATCTTTATAATCACGTCTTGTTGAAGCTAATCCATATTTTTCATCAACATTTAAACCATTAAATGTTCCATTAGCCACTTCAGCATAAACTCTGAAATAATCTGTTGAATGAGCAAAATTATATACGTCTACTGCAAAAGCTCCCGCTGGACGGTTATTATATTCAATTGCTATATAATCGTCTTTTGTTTTGAAAAATTCAATATGGAAGAATCTTTCCTTCATACCAAATGCCTTAACAGCTTGTTTACCATACTCCACCAGTTTTGGATCTAAATCTTTATCGATATAATATACCCAATCTAAAGTATTATTATTCAATAAGTCTAATGGAGTGTGGTAATAAATGATACTAGTATAAAATACAATATTCCCCTTAGCATCTACTAATCCATCAAAAGTTACTATGTCAGAATTATCAACGAATGGTTCTAAGAAGTAATGTGTAGTTCCATCCCATTCTTTTTTAAAGTTTTCTACATCTTTCTTATCTTTAAGTTTATAAGTTGCAGAAGCTCCAACTCCATTATCAGGCTTAGCAATTAATGGAAGTTTCAATTTTTTCACACCTTTTTCGATGTCATCTTCTTTTTTCACTAAGAAACCTGGTACAACAGGTACTCCAGCTTTTTCAAAGTATTTTTTCATTTCTGATTTATGTTTTGTTTTCTTAAGATCGCGTTCTTTTAAACCAAACACATTAAATTGTGTACGTAAGGCTGCATCTAATTCCATCCAATGCTCATTTTGTGATTCAATTCTGTCAATATGACCATGTTTGTGATATAAGAATGCAACCGCTCGTTTTACTTCGTCAACATCATCAAGACTATTAACTCTAAAATACTCAGTTAATGCTTCCTTAAGTCTTTGATCTAACTGTTCATATGGTTCTTCCCCAATTCCTAATACATTAATCCCCTGATTTTTTAACTCAATAGAAAATTTTTGGAAATTGTGTGGGTAATATGGTGATATAACTATGTAATTCATAAATTTTTTCTCCTTTTGACTTTATTATAAATTTAACTTATCTAAAAAGTATGGCATCTGTATTCTCCACCAAGGCCAATCATGAGCAACATCTTCGCCCCATATATCAAACCACGCTGGAATATTTTTCTCTTCAAATGCTCTTTTAAGATTATAAAATGATGGTAAACCGTCATGTTCCCATGGACCTAAACCAGTACAAACAATAATATCAGCATTTCTATAATGATTGATAAACCATCCATCATTTTGATTCCAAATATTATCACTCGGTGAATTTCTATATATTAATTCATCATTTCCGTATTCACCAACAAAAAATCTAGCATCGTATACTCCACTAAGTGAGATTACTTTTCCAAATACATCCGGATGCTGTAAGAAGATATTAAATGAATGATATCCTCCCATACTACAACCTGTCGCCATCATTTGACCAAACCAACCTGTTTTATGCTTAATAAACGGTATAGCTTCTTCTATAACATATTTTTCATATTGCGTATGGGCTAAGGCTCTATCATGACCATTTTTCCAATCACATAACCATGATTCACTATCAACACTTGATAAAGTGAAAAATTGAACCTTACCTTCATTTATAAATCTCTCACATGCATGAATCATTCCAAAATCATAGTATTCATTATGTGTCCCTCCTGACGATGGGAACACAACAATAGGTAATCCTGCATGACCATACCTATTAAGTACCATCTCTCTTCCTAAATTCCCACTATAATGACTTAAATACTCTATATTCAAATTAAAAACCTCCATTTTCTATAAATTTCTTTTACCAGTTTTCACTAATAAATCTTAAACACTCTGGCAAATATTTCGACCAACACTCTTCACTATGCTCGCCATTAGCCACAACTTTTAATTTCAACTCACTTGTTGATAATCCTGCCTCAATTAACTGACGATAATAATCTAAACTTGCATCTATATATAATTGTTTTAAATTACCATTTGCTAATTGTTGATCTGTATCATCACCTTCATTAGTTCCAACTTCTATATATACTCTCTGGTCTGAAATCTTATGTTTCGAAATAAATCTATCAAATTCAGGTTTGTTTAACCAATTCGCAGATGAAAATACTCCTAAGCAGCCTACGACATCTTTATATTCTAAACCAATATATTGTGAAATATTAGCTCCTAAAGAACTACCTATCATCGCCGTATATTCACGTTGTGGCTTTGTTCGATACGTACTATCTACAAATGGTTTAACAACATTCACAAAAAAGTCAGCATACTCAGAACCTAGTCCACCTAAAGTTAGTCCAAAATTTAATATTGGTAAACTTGAAAACTTCCAAGGTGCATATTCATTCATTCTTCCCTCGTTGTCATTATCAATTCCGACTATTATCATTTTTGGCATATCTGGATTTCTTTTTATTGCTGGTATAACTTTCCATGAATGTCCACTAAATGATTCTCCACTATAAAAAACATTTTGACCGTCATTCATATATACTACAGGATAGTGTTTGTGTTCGTCTTGAGCATAACCTTTCGGTAAAAGAACTCTAATACGACGATTTTTCCCCGTATAAGGAACTTTCAACTCATGCTCCTTCATCTCTAAATAAAAATACGCATCTCTTTCCATTTATATTTTCCTTTTAATTTTTGTTATAAGTATAATTCTACCTTATTTCTCACATAAAATCAATTAATTGAGTGTGTTTTTTCATGATTTTTCTGAAAATTAATATTTTCATATTATTTTTCATACTAGTGTAATGTTTATATTTAAATAATAGATAAAACGAAAAAATAGGAAAAAAGGGAGTGACTCAGAAATCGTGATTTCGTAGAAATCGATTTTGTCGAGTCACCCCCGCAAAGTTTATTAGATATCTAAAAAGCTTTTATAAAGCGAATTTAGATATCAATAAACCACTGCGTCTATGAGTTTCCATATAAACCTTGTTAAAATTTAGGGCTTTTGGATCAGCCCCTTCTTCCTAATTTTCAAAATCAACCGTATTTGACAAAGAACCAGAAAGAGAGTATGGAAAAATTTCCACACTCTCTAATGTTTTTTATACACTAATTAACGATTAGTTGTTTAATTTACGTCTTACAGCAAGACCTATTAAAGCGATTAAGCTTAATCCTAATGCTGCAGTGCTAGAAGTAGTCATACCTGTGTTTGGTAGAGAACCTTCTTTAGCTTCTTCTTTAGCTTCAGTTTTTCCTTCTTCAACTACAAATTTACCTTCGTTAGTTTTTTCAACTTTGAATTCAGGTTTTTCTAATACAGCTGGTTCTGTTCCGTTTACACCACCATTGAATTCAGGAACTTCGTTAATTGCTGGTTTGTTTGCGTTAGATACTATTGCGAATTTACTGAAGTGATCTATTTCAAATGTTACAACACCATCTTTTGTAGTAGAGTCTATTAATTTTAACTCTCCGTTATCTTTTATGTGATAAACATCTACATTTTTTTCATCTTCTTTTAAGACAATGGCAACTGTACGTTTTGCATTTGAATTAACTACCTGATTGTCTTTGTCTAGAAGTTTTAAATCTAATATTCTGATTTGATTGTCTGCAGGTAAGTTTAATTTTTCTAAAACTGAACTTGCTAAGGCTTTATCTTCTACAGGAGTTGCAGAAAGTTTTGCTGCAGTTGTTTTATCAGTTAAAGTAACTTTAACCCCTGAAGCATCATTTGAGAATATATTGTTTATTATATCTTCAGATGGAGTTACGTTGTTGTTTGTGTTAGTGTTTTCTGCATTTGAATTATTATTAGGTTTATTTTCTGGAGCAGGTTTGTTTTCAGGTTTATTATTTCCTGTGTTATCATTATTTCCAGGTTTCACTTCTGTGCCAGCATTAGTGTTAGCACCAGCGTTTGTGCCAGCATTGTTGTTAGCACCAGCGTTTGTGTCAGCATTGTTGTTAGTACCAGCATTGTTGTTAGTACCAACGTTTGTGTCAGCATTGTTGTTAGCACCAGCGTTTGTGCCAGCATTGTTGTTAGTACCAGCGTTTGTGCCAGCATTGTTGTTAGTACCAGCGTTTGTGTCAGCATTGTTGTTAGTACCAGCGTTTGTGCCAGCATTGTTGTTAGTACCAGCGTTTGTGCCAGCGTTGTTGTTAGTACCAGCGTTGTTAGGGTTAGTTCTAGATATCATACTTTTAGGTAAGTAGCGGGCATAGAAAGTAGTCTCGTTACCAAAAAGATCGTTACGTGAGCTTAGGGTTACACCTTCACTGCCTTCAACAAATGCACTTGCACCAGTAAATACATATCCACCAGGCAATGTTTCTGGGATATGATCTGACAATGGTTGGTTAGGAGTAACATAAAATACTTCGCTACTAGGTGAATTTACTGGATGATAACCGTTGTAAAGACTGTAGTGGATCGTTACTTTGTGAGGTTTTTCATTATTGTTAGTACCAGCGTTGCTAAGGTTAGTTCTAGATCCATTGCTTCTTCTAGGGTATGTGACACTGACATTAGTCCAGTTACCAAAAAGATCGTTACGTTTTAGGAGTTCCTTACTGCTGCCTCCTTCACCATGTGCACCTATATATCCACCTGCACCATAAAATACATATCCACCAGGGAATGTTTCTGGGATATGATCTGACAATGGTTGATTAGGAGTAACGTCAACTACTTTGCTACTACTACTGCTACTGAATGGACTCATTGGATCGTCGTAAAAATTGTATGTGATCGTTACTTTGTGAGTTTCTTCAGCAGCGTGAACCACCCCACCATTTAAATTAAGCACTGACGGAGCTACTGCTGGAGCTACCCCACCAAGTACTCCTGCTAAACTTGCAGTCGTTATTGCCGATAAAACTCTTTTTGTATTTTTGTTCATTATATATACCTCCATAAATTATCTCTTTTATAATTAAATTATAATTTTTTATTTAATTTTAAAAAAATAATTATCTTTTATACTTTTCTAGCCATTATTATATCAAAAAAAAAAAAAAATCAATCGTTTTTTATAAGAAAATAGTTCATTCATAAAGAATCAAAATAATTGTAAATATCAATAAAAAATTGCACGAACTAACTGCCGAGCAGGTACATAAAAAAAACTGCTCAAGGGCTGCATAACAACTTTAATGCTAAGCCAAGTAGTAGTAACTGGGAAATATTGGTTGTATACTAAATCCGGGGCATGGAAAAATTCCAGCTCCGAATTTCAATTTTTATATACAAAAAGACAAATATCCAAAAATGCTGCCTAGATTTCTAGAGTGAATTTTTCCCATGCCCCGAACTTGATAAAGAGCCAATAAAGAAAGGAGCGTCTCAACAATATCATGATTCCTTTTGAAACAAGATTTTGTCGAGTCACCCCCGCAAAGTTTATTAGATATCTAAAAAACTTTCATAAAGAGAATTTAGATATCAATAAACCACTACGTTTATGAGTTATCATATAAACTTTTTAAATTTTAGGACTTTTGAGTCAGTCCCTTCTCACTATTAAAATTCACTATATACATATTCTTGGACATTTGAAAAATCAGTCACAAAACAATATATTATTATTCCCATTATAACTATATAAAAGAATAGCACCCAAAGTGCAAGACTTTGATTATAGCTTAGTTTACTTTTTAAGTTTGTAAAGATCTCTTTCAAAATCAATCCATCCTCTCCAACCTAAATGCATCGCATCATACATATAGTAATCTTCATATTCTTTACCTGAATAATCCATAACTTCAATATTATTTTTCGATGCAATTTCTTTTAATTTTTTATAAACAACTTCTCTTTTTGAACTATCAATTCCTGTGTAATCACTCCATCTACCATGAGCTGGAAGAATCGCAAATTTGATATTTAATCCCAAATCTTTAACAATTGATAAAAATATATCTAAATCTTCATATTCCTTAGCATCATCATATTTGGCATTTTTAGAACTGTTTTTTAATTGATCATATTTCGATCTTATGTATTTATCATAATAAGTATTATCAATTTGATAATCATTGTTATTAGTTCTTTCTTTTGCTTCTTCCGTTACTTTTTTATCTAATTCATCCCAATTGTAATTTGGCGTCACATCTCCGCTTGAAGGATAATTTTCTCTTCCTTTATTTTTATAAAAATTATATTTATTTTTTAGACTAAAGACATAATTATCTATCTTCAAAAATGTTCCAGTGAAGAAATTACCCCTTTCTTTTAGAAAGTATCGTTTATAACTTCTATACTTTTTACTTAACTCTTTATTTGTAGCTGATAGTTCAATAACTCTATTGATAAACTTTTCTTTAGTTTCTTTACTAATTCTATCATTAGCCATAGTATTATAAACATGCTCACTAGATATTCTTGATAAAAATGCATCTTTCAAAATACCATTCTTATTATCAAACCATTGAATAGATTGAATCATTACGATTTGATTATTCGCCACATCATTTCCGATAGAACCTATCGTTGCTGCATGTATAATATTTTGAGAGTTTCCTACTCCTACCTGCATAATATTAAAATCATTATAATTAAATATTTTCTTAGGATGATAATCTTCATTTATTGTTGTAGTTAATTCAGACGATCCTAAAAGTAAAAGTGTTTTAGGTGTCATGTTTTCTAATATTATATCCTTACTCTTGTACTTTTCGTAAGACGTACTATATCTAACACTATTATCATTTACTTTATAATAGTCTTCTATCTTTTTTATATACGTCTTATCTAAAATTACAAGTGTAATTAATACCAGTATAATTGATATTAAAAAGGCTTTTAATCTTATCATCTTTACTTCCTATTTTCTATGTACGAAATTACTTTATTTGGTGTGTCTATTTCTTCATATGTCACTTCTGTAGGAGCTATGCTTAGTCCGAAGATTTCTTCGATTTTCACTAACATTTCGACAAAAGCCAATGAGTCCATAAGACCTTCTTCTTTCATATTTATATCTAAGTCTTCTCTTACTACTTCATCTTCACAGATTTCTTCTAACATTTCTAATACTTCCTCTTTTATCATGTTTTTTCTCCTAACTTGATCTTATTTTTTAAGTACGTGGCTTAATAGTTTATATGGTTCTCCTGAGAAGATATATAAACCTATTATTACTAAGTTGATCGTTATGAACCAACTAAGTACTTTGTACCATGTTTCATTTTTATTCTTTTTGTAAAATTTACTTTTCTTCTGATAGTATTCAAATCCTGCCATAAGTATTCCATGGTAGAATCCATATACTATATAGCTTATCGTTAAACCATGCCAAAATCCCATAAGTACCATGTTTACCATGTAGGCATACATCGCTGTATTCAGCCTTTTCTTGAATCTTTTTTTCTTTGTTGCTTCCATAAAGACTCTCGAGAATACGAAGTCTCTAAGCCACGTTGATAATGTAATATGCCATCTATTCCAGAAGTCTTTTATGTCTATACTTAGGAATGGTTTGTCAAAGTTCATCGGTGTTCTTATTCCTAAAATATTACTACTTCCTACAGCCATTAAACTGTATCCTGCAAAATCAAAGAATAAATACAGTGTATATAAGTACATATATTTTACAGAATGTGTAAATGATGTATGAGTCCCAAGTCCTACTAAATAGTGATAACTTAATGTTGAGAATACTACTTTATATAATAATCCCAAAATTAGTCTATATATACCTTCTCCAGCTAATTCTAAGTACTCTGTCCTCGGCATCACTTCTTTTACTTCACTCATAAAACGTCTACTTCTATCTATCGGGCCTGCGCTTACAGTTGGGAAAAATAGTAAAAATTGTACATAGTCAATAACGCTAATTTTCTCTTTTATCAAACCATCTGATATTTCTATCATAATTTGTATCGTCTTAAATGACATATATGATATTCCAATAAAGGCTAATAGATGTAAGTTCGTGATTGCGAATACTTTGTTTATTATTAGCGGTAATATTGATAATACTACTAATATTTTTAGATGTTTTTTATTTTCTGTTTTTTGTGCTATTTCTACTAATACATACTCATAGATAATAAAACCTACTAGATAAGATAACATCGTTGTATTTTTACCATATATAAACGCGGCGAATATTAACGACAGAGCCAATATATAATATTCAATTTTTTTACCTAGGTAGTTTATTATAAAACCTATCACCAGAGCCATAGCTAAGAAAAAGAAAAATTCATTTCCGTCAAAATAGCTCATTTTATACTAACTCCTTTAACTTCTTCTTATCTATTTTGCCATTATTGTTTAGTGGCATTTCTTCTAGAAATACTATTTTTTTAGGTATCATGTATTCTGGTACTAATTTTTTTAGTTCTTGTTTTATTTGTTTGGTTACTTCAAAGCGTTTTTCTATTTCTTCGTTGTATACTACAAATGATGTCAGTGCTTTTACTTTTCCATCTTCATAACTCGGTACTGTGGCTGCTTGACGTATTTTTTTATTTTTTAGTAGATTATTATCTATGTCTTCAAGTTCTATTCTGTGTCCGTGAAGTTTTACTTGGAAATCTATACGTCCTTCACAAAACAACATGCCATCTTTGAAGTATCCTAAGTCTCCTGTTAGGTAACTTCTTTCTTCTTTTCCGTCTACTTCTCCTATACCAAATTTTTCGCTTGTTATAGCGTCATTTTTGAAGTATCCTTTAGCGACTGTGTTTCCTGTAATTACTATTTCACCTTTGTTTTCTTCATCTGGATTTTCTAGGTGTACTTTCGTACCCCATTTTACTTCTCCTACTGGTAGATTCTCATAATATTTTTCATTCACTTCTTTTGTTATTTCTATCCATGTTACCATTACTGTCGATTCTGTCGGTCCATAAGTATTTATAACTTGTGCTTCTTCAAAGTTAGCATGAATTTTTTCTACAGTTGTGCTGAATAGTTTTTCTCCACAAAAGACAAATTGTTTTACTTTTGGCATTAAACTTTGATTGAAGTTTTTATCTATAAAACACATTTCTATAAATGATGGTGTTGAAATCCATATTGTTGCATTTGATTTATTTAACTCTTCAAACATTACTTTGAAATTTTCTTGGTGTTTTTTATCTATCTGCACTAATGAAGCTCCTAGATAAATACTTGGCCATAATGACATTACCGATAGATCAAACGAGAATGGTGGATGCCCTAAAAACACTAATTCTTCTTTTTCATCATAGTATCCTGTATACCAGTGTAAGAAGTTATTTAGGTTGTTGTATGTGATACATACTCCTTTAGGTTTACCAGTACTTCCCGATGTGAAAATTATGTAGAATATTTCTTCATCTCTCACATAATTTTCTTTTGAAATAGCATTTTGAGTACTCGCGATTATTTCTTTAACTGACTCAACTCCTAGCATTTCTCTAGTCAGTTCTATTTCTTCTGTGACTAGTACTACTTTTGAGTCCACTGTTTCTACTATCTCTTCTACTCTTTCTTTTGGTGTATTTATATCAACCGGACAAAATGCTCTTCCTGATTTTACACACGCTAAAAAGTACACTAACATAAATGGATGTTTATGCCCATAGACTACTATTGGATTCTTATCATTTCCTAATTTTTCTTCAAGATAAAACGCAAGTTTATCTGAATACTCTATTAAATTTTTGTATGTTAAATTTTCATTTCGGTATATATTATTAATATATACTTCTTTAGAACTATTTTTATACTGTTCTAGTTTTTCAAAAAATGTTAATTTCATATCTATTATATCCTTGCCTTTATCACTATTTTTTAACACGCTATAATGTCTTTATACAAATTTTCCAAAATTAAAAAAATGACATTTTGCTCCATATACTATTATAATATAAAATTAACCAAATGTGCTTAAAAATTAATAAAAAAAATAAAAAAATTAAAGGTAACTCAACAAAATTTCGCTCTTATAAAAATCAATTTTATCAAGTTACCT
Organism: uncultured Gemella sp.; assembly: GCF_963529685.1. GTDB lineage: Bacteria > Bacillota > Bacilli > Staphylococcales > Gemellaceae > Gemella. Next base: position 44,477 of record NZ_CAUSAI010000001.1, on the reverse strand, counting down.
TTACATATTACTTTTTTAAAATTCTAGTAATCCTTCTTTTACAGCAACAAATATATCTTGCTATAAGGTGTTACTTTTTCAACAACTTCTCTTTTAATTCTTTCGGCTTAAGATTAACTTTATTTTTTAAATTTAATCGTGTGTCATTATTAGTCGCATAATTAAATAATGTTTGTTTTTCTGCTGAATATTGACTTTCAATTTCATAGCTATTTAATGAAAAGTCAAAAGAAAATATTTTTTCTAATAAACTCATTACATTATGGAGATTTATATCAACTAGTTTTTCTAGTTCTGGACTAGTGTATGCTTTATGTACATCCGATCCATGAATAGCTCCCTTCTGAGTAGTCCTGATATACATAACTTCCGAAGCTATTCCACAAAAATCATCTTTCAATATTAAATCACTATTAGCTAATCCTCGTAATCTATAGTTTTTCAAACCTTTTCCTAGCTTAGCTATTTCTCTATAAAATATCCCTAGTATATCCTCAGATTTTTTATTAAACATCAATTCACACGCTAATGCATAAGTTAAAATTTGAGAAATAAATCCTAATTCAATGCTATCTAGTGTAAAATCAGTTTGACTACTCTTATAATCAATTATAGTAATATTCTTTCCATTAACGTCTACTCTATCAATTACCCCTGTGAATTTAATTTGTGGTATATTATATTTCTTTTTCAGTTCTTTCTTATTAATTTCCCTAGTTTCGACATTTTCACACGTAATAACATTGTCTACTATTTCCAGACTAAATGGTTTTTCTAAGAATGTTGGCATAAACTTCGTTAAAGAGTAATACTTTATCTCAATAGCTATAGCTACCTCTAATCTATAAATCATATTATTTAAAATATATCTATGCGTATTTAATAAATCTATTAATTTCAAAGTTTCTAATATATCTTTATTCTCACTCGAATAAATAACATATTCTATTGTTTCTTTAATCTTATATTTTTTAGCAATATCATCATCTTCTACCACTTCTAAATCTATTTTTTCACCGCATTCAGTAATAAATTTTATAATTCTTTCTTCCGCCATTACAGCATGAAAGAATCTTCCAGAAACCAAATTATCAAGATCGATATCTCTTTCTTCTGCTATACCTAACACTCTTTTTATAAAAAATTGATAAGGATTCTTCTCAAAATCAGAAACTTTAGATATACTGAACTTAGAAAAGCTATCTTTCTTAACTTCTAAGAATTTATCGATTGTTCTTTGATTAAGTTCAAATCTATAATCTTTTATTATTTTAGCTAGATAATTTTTAATACCCACTTCTTTTGCAAAGTATATTCTATCATTTAATTCATCTAATACTTCATAGTTTTTATAATTTTCAGAAGATGTTATAAACTGATACTTTTCTAAAAACTTAATCATCAGCTCTGCTAAAACTTCAACTTCTTTTGTCTTACTATCCTTCACTTCCATAAATCTACGATAAATTTTTGAAAACAAATAACTAAATTCTCTATCCGAAAGAATTTCTGAGAAATTATCTAAATAGTAACTATAATCCGAAATAGAAAATTCCAATATTTTTGAAGTTTGAATTTCTTCTAATTTAGGAAACAGTTTTTTCACTGTATTTAAATACGGAGAAGCAAAATTCTCTTTAAAACTTTTGTCTAATAAACTATAACTTATATATGTTTTTTCTTTAGCTCGCGTTAGTGCTATATACGCTACAAATTCCTCATCAATAAGTGCCGCTTCTTTTGTCGGAGACAAGAAGATGTCCCTTAATATAAGTTCTTCTTTATCCTTATCATCTATTAATCCCGTACTTTTAGAAACCGGCAAAATGTCTTTATTAAAACCTATAACAAAAACAACCTTTTTATTTTCTACCTTAGCTAAATCCATTGTAGACATTATTATTGAATTGTTTATTTCAGGTATTGAACGGTACTTGATAGTAGTCAAGCCTACATTAAATAATGCTGTAAACTTTTGAAATTTAAACTTTTCATTTCCAAAATTCTCATTTAATTCATATATATATTCAAGAACTTTTTTATAAACTTGTCTATCAATACTGTCAATTTTCAACTCCTCTATGTCGTCATATTCCCCATCTTCTTTATCAAGATACATTCGAATTTTACAATAATCAAACACATCTATTAATTTTTTTACATATCTTTTAACTTGAAGATTATTTTTTACAGAAACTTCGGATACTTTACTAATGAGTTCTAATAAGACTTCTTTACAAATTTCAAGTTGTTTTGTTGTATATTTATTTGTTTCTTCAATAAAATAATCTTTTAGAATGTCTTCAGCTGAATTTACCAATTTCTCATTCAATATATTTTCAACATCATCAACAGAGATTACTTTAACTTTTTCTAATAAATTTTTATAAGAATAGTTACTACTAACATTGCTAACTAAATTACTTTTTGAAATTCTTTCTCTAACTTCATTTTCAGCTAATTCATCTATAAGTTTTTCTAGCTGCTTTTCATTAATAGTTGAATCTTCTAATAAAACATAAGAAATTATTTTTTGACGATATATATTCTCGAAATTTGTTAACCTAGTTTTTAATAAATTTAATAGTTTTGATTTAAAACTCCCTTCACCAAAACTTAATGTTTCTTGGATAAATTTAACTAAACGGTGGTTATTAGTTTCAATATTCTTATCTAAGTGAACTTCTAAATTGTAGTCTTTAAAAATATTCACATAGTTCTCATATATATTATCTCGATATAATACAGCTATTTCATTATAGTCAATATTATTTTTAGTCTTCAACTTAACTATTTCACGAGCTACTTGTTTTACTTCCAGTTCCTTATTTTTAGCACATATTATTTTAATACTATCATCAATCTCATACTGTGAAGTAAAATTATCATAGTATTTTTCAGCCAAAATACTATTAGAAATACCATTATATCGTCCAGAATGATTTTTTAACACACTGTAATTTTCAACTTTATTATCTTTGATATCAAATTTTATGACATTAACATTTTCATTATTAATAAAGGCAACAATCGAAAGATTAACATCTTTATTATTTTTCACTATCTCATTTATACTAGCAACAATTTCATGAGATTTTCTAAAAATATCTAATTTATACTTCTCATTACTGTAAAGATCAGATAGATAAAAGCTATTATATTTCATCTTATCTAACTCGTACCCCTGGAATAACTGAGAAAGATTGAAGTTGAAATATCTATTTGCATCGCTAACTACACTAACTACTAATTTTTTTGATTTCTCAGCTAATTTCTCAATATAATTATACTCTTGCGCTGTAAAGTTATAATATGCATCTACATAAAAGATATAATCACTTAAATCTACGTACTCTAAATATAATAATAGTTCTTTTATATAATCAACCTTATCAAGAATTGTATGTTCTTTTAATAATTTTGTATACTCGACATAAATTTCTAGTATGGCTTCTAATTTTTCTCTATGGCTTTCATCTAAGTTAGTGTTTTTTTCTAAATAATCTCCCAATGTATTTATACTTACTGTGTATTCTTTTAACTCACTGATAATCTCTTCAACAACTTCTATAAAACTTATATCTTGTAGAATTCTCTTCACTAAAAAATTCCCATTATTTTCTAAGTTTCTTGCAGCTTTATAGAAATAAAATGGTTTAATATTATCTCCAAGTTTTCTCAGACTATCCATTCCAAGTTGCTTTGCTAATCTTCTAGTTAAGCTTGAAAAATTTACAACATCTATATTAAATGTGCCTCCAAACTTATCACATAATGCTTTTTCAAAATTAAAACTGTTTTGCTCAGGTGTTAGCACTATTATTTTACTATTATCTCTATTCAATTCAATATCATTTAAAATATATGTTGTTTTACCAACACCACTTGGTCCAATTAATAATTCTAAATTCATTTTTTCTCCTTTCTTTTGTTATTTATTATATTCCTGTCATTTTAACTTTAGCATAATTTTCCTGAGCATACACTTCTATTTTCGGTCTGATTCGCTCTTTCAACTCACTAACATGAGAAATTATTCCTATATTTCTTCCATAAGATTGTAAGTCTATTAGAGTTGTTAACGCTGTATCTAAAGTTTCTGCATCTAATGAACCAAATCCTTCATCTATGAAGATTGTCTCTAACGAAATTCCTCCACTTTCATTTTGAATTACTTCAGCTAACCCTAACGCTAAAGCTAATGAGGCCAAGAATAATTCTCCTCCTGAAAGCGAACTTATAATACGTGTGCTATTTAGATAAACATCATGAATTTCTATCTCCAGACCCTGAAGACCTCCACCTTTAGATTTTTCTTCTCGTCTAATAAATCTATAGCGATCATTTGTCATCTGCAATAATCTTTTCGTTCCTGCTAAAAGTATCAAATCTAAATAATAACCTTGAACATAGGTTTCTAATGATTTTCTACTTTCTGTTTTCCCATTAACTACATCACTAAATTCTATTATTTCTCTAATATCTTTAGATGAATCTAATAATTCAAGATAGTCATCATGGATTTTTTTATATAATTTCTTATTATTATCTAATCTAGTAGTAAGTACAGCCATTTTTTCTATAAAGTTAGAAACTTCATTTTCAAAACTCTGCAATTTTTCTCGCTCTTGTTCTAAATCAGGTTGGTTTATTCCAGTTAGTTCTTGTTCAAGTTTTTCAATAGAATTTAGTAATATTTTTTTACTATCTTCAAACTCATCAATCTGAACTTGATATTGTTCTAGTTTATCTAATTCTACAACATTTTCTTCTGCATCTTCTAAAGAACTGTAATACTTACTAAGCTTAGAATTAGTAAAACTATTTGTTAGAAGAACAATTTCATTAGTAACTTCTTCTATATTTTTAATATTATTTTTCTGCTCAGTTTCTATTTTCGTTTTTCTAATCAATAAATCATTGCTATTATTTTGAAAAGATTTGTACATATTATCGTACTCATCAACCTGAGAAGTGATGTTTTCATAATAACCTTTAAATTCTTCTAACTTAACTTCGACATTGTTTTCAAATTGATTAATTTTATTTTTTGCTTCTAAGTGACTTTGTTTTAACTGATCTTCCTCTTTTAACAGAATTGATAATTCTTCTATGTCTTTTTTTAATCTTTTAATCTCTTTTTCTACTAATTTTATTTCACCAATTACACGTTCCAAATTAACCGTCTCTTGCTTTAATTCTTCTTCTAACTGAGTTAATTCTTCTAAAGCTTTGAGGTTTACCATCTCTTCTTGCTCTTTTATAAGTTTACTTAAATTACTAATTTCTTGTTCGTCTTTTTGTAACAGTGTTTCTAATTTAATTATTTTTGTGGTAACATCTTGAAGAGATTCTTCTATATTTTCATCAACTTGAACTATTGATGTTATATCCGGAAGATGCTCTATTCTTTGCTTACACAGAGGACAATCATCCCCTTCGTGTAAATTCAATATGAAACTATTTAAAATTTCTTTTTCTCTATTACTTTTCAACAGTAAAAATCCTTTTTCTAGTTCTTCTCTAGATATACGAAATTCTTCTAACTGTTTTTTAGCAACTTCATATTTTGATTTTTTTTCTATAAGCTCCGTTTGACTATTTTCAAATGCTTTAAACTTATCTACTTCTTGTGTTTTCTTTAAAATTTCTAATTTTAATTTTCCGATACTACCATCTAATACATTCTTTTCCTCATTAGATTCCAAAAGAATATCATTTTTAATTTTCAAATTGGCTTCTAGTTCCTGTAGAAAATCCTTCTTATAACTTAATTCTTCTAATTTTTTATTATATACACTCATATTATTTTTAGCTGTTATAAATTCATTGATATTATTATAAAAGAATTTTTGATCAGCAGCTATTTGTCTATATATTTCAATATCATCTTTAAGTTCAGTTAACTTTGATTCTAATTTAATATTGTTTTCTAAGTTTATTTTATATTTTTTCTCTTCTTCTAAAAGTGTCATTTCAAGTTCTTTAAGTTGAAGGTGTTTATTAATTAAACCTCTGTATTCTCTAATTTTATCTTTACTCTTTTGTAACTCAATTAACTTACCAACTAATTCTTTCAAATTACTAAAGTAATCTTCTTTTTTATGCAATACCTCATAATTTAATTTATAGTTTTCTAGGTTTAAAAATTTATCATTAAGTTTACTTAACTCTATAAAATTATCTTTAAAGTTCTGAAGATTTTTTTCTAATTTTACTTGTTCTTTTTTTTCTAATTTTATCTCATTTTCTTGAGATAAAATTAGATTATTTATTTCTTCAAAGTTTTCATCTTTTAAAAACTCAAACTTTGTTAGCTCGCCCTCTATATCAAACTGCTCAAATCTAGTTATTAATTCTTTTTCTTTTTGTTTGTGCTTGCTGTCTAAATTTTTTGCCTGTTCTTGTACTAAATCTACAAACTTTTGATAGAAATATGTATTAAAGAGCGATCTCAATGTTTCTTTCTTTTCACTAGATTTTGACAATAGGAATTCTTTGAATTTACCTTGAGGTAAGATAATAATCTGACAAAACTGTTTATCATCTAAACCAATTAACTCTTCTATCTTTTCTTTAACCTCTTGTTCTTTTGTTGCGATTATATCCTGCTTTTCAGAATTATATTCCATTAAAACAACTTTCCCTGAAGTTAAATTTTTATTACCAGTCTTTAAATAAGCCAAGGTTCTTTCAATTCTATATCTTTTACCACTTAATTCAAAATCAAAATTTACTTGTGTCTTATCTTTATCAGCTGCTGTTTTTGTTCTTAATGAAGCTATATCTTTTCCACCTGTTGTTTTATTATATAGTGCATAAGTAATAGCATCAAATAACGTTGATTTTCCCGAACCAGTTTTTCCAGTAATTAGAAATATCGGCTCATTAATTATTTTGTCCCATTCTATTATTTCATCTTTATACGGACCAAACTCTTTTAACTCTAATCTAATTGGTTTCATTTTGATTCACCTTATCTATAATATTTACTAATAGCCTTTTTTGTACCACCGTTAATTCACTACCAGTCTGTTCAGTATAAAAGCCTTCTATTAAATCAAAAGGGCTCTTAGTCAGCATTTCTCTATCTATTTTCATTTCACTTTCAGCTATTGCTTTTCGTTTTTGTTTTAATATCAATGTATTAGGATAATATTCCTTAATTCTAGGAAGAGGATCTGTTATTCCCTCCATTCCACTTAACTCCATGCTAAAGTAATCTTTTTTACAATCAAAATGTTGTTGAAATTCTTTTGAAAAAACATCTTCATATGATGTACTAATATTATGAAACTTTCGTTTTTGTTTTAAAGGAATAAACTTTTCACTATAACAATCTTTTGTTACCTCTACAAGCCTCATCCCTTTAGTTTGCGAAGCTTCTGAAAATGAATATGCCATTGGACTACCACTATATTTCAAACGTTCCTCGCTAATAGCATTTGGATTATGAAGGTGACCTAAAGCAACATAATCAAATTTATCAAAAATTTCTACAGCAACATTTTCTACTGTTCCTACTGAAATCTCTCTTTCAGAATCAGTTTCTAATCCTCCAGATACAAAAGTATGAGCTACTAAAATATTAGTTTTATTAGTATCTAAATTTTTATAAATTTCATCAATTACCCTTTTTGTTGCAGCATTATGTGTAGTTAATGTAATATCTTCAAAATATTCTCTTGCCTCAAAAGGTTCAAAATATGGTAATAAATATATATCAGCATTCTCATAAGAAATTCTTTCAAAAGCCTGTTCTAATCTCGTGTGAAGATAAAATTTATGTTTACTAAACCAAGCTTCCCCAATCGCTAATCTTTCTCTACTGTCGTGATTTCCACTTATTGCAAAAATAGGCACATTACATTCTATATTAATTTTTACTAAAAGTTCTTGTAAAATTGATGTCGCTTCTTTACTAGGAACACTTCTATCATATAAATCCCCAGCAATGATTAAAAAATCAGGTTTAATTTCATCTATTTTATTAATTAGATCTTCCATTACATATTGTTGATCTTCTAATAAGTCTTTCCCTTGTAATTTTCTTCCAATATGCCAATCTGCAGTGTGTAAAAATTTAACCATATAATCACCTTTTTCTCTATGTTATATACTATATTATATCTTAAAACACCTTAAATTAATAGAGAACTAATCAATAATCATATTTTCATAGAGATATCATCCTCATACAGATTACTTACTTTTGAAACAGTTTTAAATAAACATATAAATTCTACCTTAATTATCTTAACCAAATAAAAAAGGGCGTGCAATACTGCATGACCCTTTAATATTATAAAATTGTACAAATAGTTTATTTAATAGGTATTAAATACCCACTGATTATTATATATTAAAATCGTTTAAATTAAAAGTAATTTCTAGTTCATCTGCCGATATTTACTAAAAATAACGAGGAGTTATTTCAACCCCTCGTCATCTCTATTTTCCAAATAATCTTTGAATATCATTCCATGTTACTGCTAACATTAAAGCAACCATTAATAATCCAAATGCCACAGTTAAGTAGTACTGGGCTTTTTTATTAATTGGTTTCTTGAAGATTGCTTCATAAATTACGAATATTATACGACCACCATCAAGAACTGGAATTGGAATTAAGTTCATAAGACCTAAGTTAACACTTAAAATTCCTGTCCATTTTAATGTCGTTATTAATCCACTTTGTGCCGCAGCAGATGACACTTCATAAATCGCTACCGGTCCTCCAAGTTGATTTAAACTAAATCCTCCACTAAATAATGAAACGAATAAATTAATTATTCCCATAAAAATTCTAGTTCCATAGAATAGTGTTTGTTCAAAACCACTCTTAATTGAGCCTGATAAATCTTTTTCATATGCTTGGTCTATTCCAAGTTTATATGTTTTAACTTCTTTACCTTTTTTAACAATTACTTCTTCTTTTGGTGTAACTTTAATTTCTTGTTGTGAACCATCACGAGAAACTTTTAATGTAAGTTCAGCTCCATTAGAATTAACTATCTCATTAGTCATTTCTTTCCATGTATTAACACTTTTACCGTTTACCTGTTCAACTACATCACCTTGTTTTAATCCTGATGAATAAGCTGGATAATTAGATGCAAGTTCTCCTAAACGTGTAGTATTTGATGGAACACCACTATATATTGAAATGCCTAAGAAAATTGCTAGTGCTAATATAAAATTCATTAATGGACCAGCAAATAATGTCCAGAATTTTTTTCCCCATGAGTGTGAAGAGAACATTCTTTCTACTGGTGCTATTTGTTCTTCCATACCACCAAAGGCAACACATGCATCTTTTCTAACTTCATAACGTTCTAATTTATCTCCAACAAAACCTTCAACAAAAAGTTTTTCAGTTAAATCGAATTCATTTAATTCTAATGGAAGTAAATCCATATCATTACTTCTATCTAAAACAATTTTTTCAACTTTATCGTTCTCATCTAGTTTTAAACTAACTTTCATTCCTTTTTTTAAGTCGTATACGGACACGTCATTGTTAAAATCAAAAACATTATCTGGCATCTTAACATATCCTCCGACTGGAAGAAGTCTTATTGTAAAATTAGTCTCTCCTATTTTTTTATGGAATATTTTAGGTCCCATTCCTATTGCGAATTCCTGACATAAAATCCCCGCTCTTTTCGCAGCAATAAAGTGTCCAAATTCGTGTATAGTTACAACTACAAAAAATATTAATATAAATGCTATAATACCTTGCATCTATTACTCCTTTCTATTCTCTAAAATATATTTAGTAAAATTATTAAGCATGGTGCTGATAAAATAACTGAGTCAAACCTATCAAAAATACCACCATGTCCAGGTAATAAGTTACTACTGTCTTTTACTTGATATTCTCTCTTATAAGCTGATTCAATTAAATCACCAAATTGACCAATAACACTAACTATTAAAGTTACAATAATTGCAATAAGTAAATTTGAAAATATGCTAGTTATATTGAAAAATAAAACTGCTATTACTATTGATGATAGGCTACCAATTACAGAGCCTTCAATAGATTTATTTGGACTTATCTTCGGCGAAAGTTTATTTTTCCCAAACTTCATTCCACCAAAATATGCAAAACTATCTGTAAACCAAATTGTAAGTAACAAGTAAGCAACGTGAGATAAGCTAAAATTCCTTAACATAAATAAGCAATAAAATCCTACAAATATGTATGCTGTTACAAATATTATTACACCGATTTCAACTATTTTAATCTTATGACCCGTATAAACAATAGTTGCTAGCATCGCTATTAATATTAAATACACTAGTGCGTATTGCAACAGGCTTGAAATATCTTTATGTAAAAATAATAATGCTCCTACTATTGATGATAATGTTAGAATAACAATGTTAGTTTCTTTAAATGTCATCCTTACAATTTCGTACATTGCCATTACACCTAATGCGTATGTTGTAAATTTAAAGTAATCCCCACCTAAAAATAATAATGGTAAGAAAACAATTAACGCTACTACAGCTGTTATTACTCTAGTCTTCATTTAAACCTCCAAACCTTCTATCTCTACTTTGATATTCAAGTAAAGCATGATAAAATTCCTCTTCTGTAAAATCTGGCCACGCTACCTTGGTAAATAAGAATTCACTGTAAGCAATTTGCCAAAGTAAAAAGTTTGAAATTCTTTGCTCTCCAGAAGTTCTAATTAATAAGTCGGGATCAGGAGTATCAGATGTAAATAAATTACTACTAACGTGTTCCTCTGAAATTTCCTCTATACTATATTTATTATCTTGTACATCTTTAGCAATCTGCTTAACAGCCTTTAAAATTTCATCTTTAGAACCATAATTAAGTGCAAAAATTAATTTTAATCCTGTATTATTCTTAGTTTGCTCTATTGCATCACTTACAGCTTTTCTTGTATTTTCTGGAAGTCTTTCTACAAAACCAATTACTTCAACTTTTACATTGTTTTCCATAAGTTCCGGCATGAAACTATTGAACATTTTTTCTGGTAAATCCATCAGGTAACTGACTTCTTCTTTAGGTCTAGCCCAGTTTTCTGTTGAAAATGCATATAATGTTAAATACTTAACTCCTAATTGCGAAGCATATTTAGTAATTTTCTTTACTGTTTGCATTCCCTCATAATGTCCCTTTATTCTAGGCATATTTCTTTTTTTAGCCCAACGTCCATTGCCATCCATTATAATAGCAACATGTGTCGGAATTTTCTTCAACTCTTGTTTTTCATTTTTTTCCACTAATTTATTTCTTTTTAAAAATTTAAACATAATTCCTCCTATGTAACACACTTCATTATATCATAAAAGGTTTAATGCAACAAATTTTTAATGATTCGTATTACCTATTATGATGTAATTATTTTATTATAATTTAAATAGCTTACTTTTCACTCTGCAAATTTATATTATTTTTTAATACTCTTATTTGAAGTTTTTTTAGATTGCTTTAAATAGTGATCCGTGATAGAGTATACATATTAACACTGACATTTTAGTTTTAAATAGAACTATCGATTATTTAATATCTAAGTAGTGTATCTATAATATTAAAAAAAAGGGAGTGACTCGAAAATCATGATTTCTTAAAAAATCAATTCTATCAAGTCACTCCCACACAGTTTATTAGATATCAATAAAACCCTGTATCTATGAGTTCTCATATAAACTTTTTAAATTTTAGGACTTCTAAATCAGCCCCTTTTATACTGTTTATATTTTCGGTATTTGAATTTTTTGTCCAGCCGCTATATTATTATTACTAATATTATTAGCTTCTTTAATTTTTTCTACACCACTTTGAGAATTTCCCTCTCCATAAGCGATAGATGCAATTGTAAATAATGAATCACCAGATTTAACTATATAATCTTGACCCGCTACGGGTGTGGAACTTACAACTCCTTCAGATTTAATTTTCTCTGAATTATTGCTTTCTTTCTCTTTCTTAGTAGTATTTTCATCAGTTACTTTTGTATCATTAGCTTTAGGTATATCATTTTTTTCTGCTTTTGTCTCTTCTGGAACTTTAGCTGTCTGTTCTGTAGTTTGTTGTACTACTTTATCTTTTGACTTACCGCCAAGTGAATTTCCCAAAGTTGTTACTCCTACGAGAATTAATGGGGCTAGTATTATAAATAATACAACTAGGACTGTATTCTTTATAGTATTTTTTTTCATTTTATCGCCTCTAAAATTATTTTACTTCTTCAAAGTATTCGTGATAATAACCACCAACTTTTCCGCTGTTATCTACTACAAAAACATATTCCTCAGTTTCATTAACAACTTCATATTCCTTACCTACTGTAAGCATATTACTAACAGTGAATTTTTCAGCATCTGTGTGTTTTACTATAACTTTTTTTGACATTTTTTGTTCCTCCTTACTCTTTACATGTTTATTTTATTACAATATAACTATTTTTTCAATTGTTTTTTATTCATTATATATGAAACTATTACAAAAGCTATAAATGAAATTAATAGCGAAATTACAACAGGTTCTATAAACTTAATTATATAAACTGTTTTAATAAGTATATAACTTATTAAACCTAATAATATTGAACTAATCGCTCCATATTTCTCTGCTTTTTTCCAATATAATCCTAATAATATTGGCCATAGAAATGTTGCCTCTAATCCCCCGAAAGCAAATAAGTTAACATTAACTATTAAACTAGGTGGTCTCATACTCAGAAGCATGATTAACATTATTACCAAGATATTTACACCATATACGAATATTGGAACTTTTCTTCCTGTAATTTTTTCTTTGACTACTTTACTATTGAATAGTAAATCTTTTATTAACGCCGATGAAATTAATAAAAATTGAGCGTTAACTGTTGTTATTATAGCAGCCATTGGAGCTGCTAGAACTAAAGCCGCTAAATACCATGGCAGTACTTTTAATGTGATTATAGGTATTACAGAATCATAGTCTGTAATATCAGGAAATACTCCTCTAGCCATAACTCCTATTAAATGAACTCCAAACATAACTATAAATATTACTATTGTTCCAACAATTATGGATTGTTTTAGACTTCTCTTATTCTTATACAACATCGAGTTAATAGCAATCTGAGGAATACCTATTACCCCAACTCCGACTAATACCCAAAATGAACTAACATAACTTGGTGTTAAACTTCCATTTGCTCCAAACGGCGTTAATATTTTCTCATTGATATTAATTAAATTGGCTGTTATTTGGTCGATACCACCGCCATAATTTATAATAGCAAAAAGTAAAATTATAGTAGAAAAAATCATTATTAAACCTTGAATCATATCTGTTATTAAAATATTTTTTAATCCTCCAAATACAACACAGAAGATTATTATTATTGAAATAAGAAATATTCCTGTCTTATATTCAATTCCCATAAATGCTTTTAATAATTTTGCTCCTCCTACCCACTGAGCACTCATAGCAGCAATTAAAAAGACTATCATAGCTAAGGTAGAAAGATAAGCTACTAATTTCGATTGGTATCTTGTTCTTAAGTAATCACTAATTGTTATTGCGTTTATTTTTTGTGCAGCACTTTTAAATTTTTTCGCTAAAACAAGTAATACAAAATACCCAGTAATTACTTGAATTACGGCTAGAAGTACCCAACCATAACCTAATTTATACGCAACTCCCGGCCCTCCTAAAAACGTAGAAGCCGAACCGTATGTAGACATTAATGTAATCGCAAGTACTATTCCACTAACATTTCTATCTGCTAAATAGTATTTTTCAAAAAATCCTCCATGATTTTCTGTTCTACTTAAACGATTTGTGACTAGTGGTAATAAAATAATCGCTAAGAAAATCACTACAAACAACAATAATATTTTATAATCTAACGTATTTACCATTATTTTTCCTCCTCTTTTATCTCATTATTAAGTAAAAGATTCGTACATACTATTACTAATATAATTATAAAAATACTTACTGCTACCGAGCTATAGAAAAACCACTCAGGTAATCCTAAAATATACTTATATGATTTAACATTGTTTACATCAAATTTTACATAAGCAAAATAATACCATAAGGCAAAGTGAATAATTGCTAGAAAAATAGCAATTATCCCTTCTTTATTTTTTAATTTATTCATATTTTTTTCCTAATAACCTCATTATAATATTATAAATACTTGAATAGTATACTTTCATAAAATCCACTATAATACTTCCAAGTAATAATCCTGCTGTTACATCGCTTAGAAAATGTGCACCTAAAACCATTCTTGAAATTGGTACTGCAATAATTGCAAAGGTAGCAAAAACAGTTAATAATTCCTTTTTATTAATTACAAAAATTAATGCTAAGAAAAATAATGCAACAAAAGTGGAGTGACCACTCGGAAAACTAAAACCATCATGAATTTCTGGTAGTGGTCTAACTCTTTGTATACTGTATTTTAATAACGCTAAAAAGAAACCTCCTAGCCCTGCGGTAAAGAAAATAAATACAGCTTTCTTAACTTCTTTAATCCATACTAAAAATGCTGATAATAATATCATTAATAATAATAATAACTTATCATTAAAAACAAGTGAAATTATTTTAGCTGTTTGAACTAAGACCTTTATTTCAATTAAATCAGCTAACACCCTATCAAAATCATTATTCGGAAATTTTATTGCAACAATAGCTAGTGCAACAAAAACTAATATTTTTAAATAAGTAAATACACTTAATCGTCTCATACTAGTTTACACCCCCAATTTTCTCAAGTATCTTGTTATAAAAGTCATTTACGTCGTTAATGACACGTTTCTCTTCTTTATAAATTTTCATTGAATTTTTGTAAGTATCTATATTATCATAAAACTCATTAATTTGTGCAACTGATAGTGTTGGTAAATCTTCTTCTGTAACAACTTTTGCAAAACCATTTTTTTCAAAAAATCTAGCATTTTCAATTTGATCTCCCCTACTTTGATTAGTTCCTAATGGTACTAAAATAGGTGGCAAATCTAACGCTAAAAATTCATATAAAGAATTTGCTCCAGCTCTTGAAAATGCAAAATCTATAATTTTCAGAATATCAAATAACTCTTTAGATAAAAATTCGAATTGCTTATATCCTTCTTTTTCTATATTATTATTTAATAGCCCCTTACCAACAAGATGAACGATTTGGTACTTATTAGTTAACTCATCGATATTATTCCAAATAAAGTCGTTCAAGATTTTTGAACCTAATGACCCTCCCATAACAAGTATAACGGGTTTTTCATTATTAAAACTAGTTAGTTCAAATGCCTTTTTACTTTCTCCAGTATAAATATCATCACGAACTATCGCTCCTATTAAACTAGCTTTTCCTTTTGGAAGATACTTTTTGGTATCCTCGAAAGTTGTAAAAATATGATTACAAAATCTAATATTAATTTTATTTGCCAACCCTGGTGTCAAATCAGATTCATGTAATAAAACTGGTATTCTAAGTAACTTTGCTGCCACGCATACTGGCACACTTACAAATCCACCTTTCGAAAAGACAAAATTTGGCTTCTCTTTTTTTAATATAATTAATGAGTCGATAATTCCTTTTAAAACCTTAAATGGATCAATAAAATTTTCCCACGAAAAGTATCTTCGTAACTTCCCAGAACTAATCTTATAATACTTTACATCTGAAAGTTTACCTATCATATCTTTTTCTATACCAGTTTTGCTACCGATATAAGAAATTTTATATCCATTTTTTTTGAATTCTGGAATAAGTGCAACATTCACCGAAACATGACCTGCTGAACCTCCTCCAGTAAATAGGACTTTTTTCACTTTTATCCTCTCTCTTTCATCTTTTTTTCTAAACGTTGTTCCACACACTTCGGAACAAATTTAGATAAATCAGCACCAAAACCAGATACACCTTTTACAATACTAGAGCTAATAAACGAATACTGCTTATTGGCCATCATATAAAAAGTTTCAATATTTTCATCCAGTGCCTTATTCATAAACGTTAATTGCATCTCATACTCAAAGTCAGATACGGCTCTCAATCCTCTTACGATAACATTTGAACCGGCTTTTTTAGCATAATTTACTAATAAACCTGAAAATGAGTCAACTTTAACATTTGGTATGTCGTTAATCGTTTCATTTATCATATCCACTCTTTCTTCAAGTGAAAATAAATATTTTTTATCAGGATTTACCAGAATAGCTACTATTACTTCATCAAATAACTCAGCACTTCTTTTAATTATATCAATATGCCCATAAGTAATAGGATCAAAGCTACCTGGTACAATCGCTATTTTTCTTTTCATTTTATTTCTCCATATATTCAAAAATTACTATGTCTGTTATTCCGTACTGTTTTTCTTTTACAACTTCAATATTTTTATTTTGAATAGTAATTTCTTCAGTATTACTTTTCTCACAAATAATCAAAGTTCCTTCATTACACAACTGGTTATCAAAAATATTCTTTAATGCGTCATCTATCAATCCTTTATCATACGGAGGATCCAAGAAGATAATATCAAATTTTTCTTCCTTTTTACCAAAGATTTTTAATGCACGCTTAAAATCATTTCTATACAGTGAATAATCTGATGTATCTATTCTGCATTTTTCTATATTACTTTTAATAACCTTAATAGCGTTATTGCTACCGTCTATAAATGTAGCGTGTTTAGCTCCGCGGCTTAAGGCTTCTATACCTAAGCCACCAGTTCCTCCAAAAAGATCCAGTACCTTACAATCATAACAATCTATCATATTAAATAAGTTTTCTTTAATCTTATCGGTTGTAGGTCTTGTATTCATTCCTTCAACTGCATTTAATTTTATAGATCTATATTTTCCTGCTATAACTCTCATTTGTCCTCGCCATAAAATATCATATTTTTAGATACTTCCTTAAAATAAGGGAGAATTTTTAGAACTTCTCCCTTATTTTTATTATTGCTTAGTTAGTAGACTTGAATCTAAATGTTCAAAACTTAAGTGTAAGTCTGACATTCCAGATAACTCTATTTTTTTTACAAATTTCTTTTTCTTAAGATCTGCAACAATACTATCTACTCTAGTCTCATCAACATAGATACACGCATATCGTCCTCTTTTAGAATAAGAAATAAAGTTCCCATATTTTTCTAATTTATTTAAGTCTTTAAAACTTTTAAAATAGACATATATTCCACGTCTTTCTTTTTCAAATAACTCCATAAAATTCTCCTAGAAGTGAGCTGCTGCGTCTACTCGACCTTTCTCATCAATTTTAATTACTTTAACTTTCAGAGTATCTCCCACTTTAACAACATCTTCAACTCTATTTACTCTTTCTTCAGCTAATTTAGAAATATGAACTAAAGCATCAACCCCTGGGAATAATTCAACAAAGGCACCGAATTTCTCAATACGTTTAACTTCAGCAAGGTAAATTTCACCAACTTCAGCTTCACGAGTAATATTTTCGATAATTTCGATTGCTTTATTAATTCCTTCAATTTCAGGTGAAGAAATAAATACATCTCCATTTTGTTCGATATCAATTTTAACACCTGTTTTCTCGATGATTTCGTTGATAACTTTACCACCTGAACCGATAACATCTTTAATTTTTTCAGGTTTAATTTTAATAATTTTGATTTTTGGTGCAAATGTAGAAACTTCTTTACGAGGTTCAGCAATTACACTGTTCATATGCTCTAAAATTTGTAATCTACCAACACGTGCTTGTTCTAGAGATTCTTTTAAGATTTGTTCACTTAGTCCATCAATTTTAATATCCATTTGAAGTGCAGTAATACCTTCAGAAGTTCCTGCTACTTTGAAGTCCATATCTCCAAGGTGGTCTTCCATACCTTGGATATCTGTTAAAATAGTGTAGTGTTCATCTTTTTTAACTAGCCCCATTGCAATACCAGCTACTTGAGCTTTAATTGGTACCCCTGCAGCCATTAATGCCATCGAACCTGAACAAATTGTAGCTTGAGAACTTGACCCATTTGATTCTAAGATTTCAGATACAATACGGATAGTATATGGGAAATCTTCTTTAGAAGGAATCACTTGAGCTAATGCACGTTCTCCTAATGCACCATGTCCAATTTCACGACGTCCTGGAGCACGACTGAATCCTACTTCACCAACTGAGAATGCTGGGAAGTTATAGTGTAACATAAATCTCTTGTTTTCTTCTTGAGTTAAATCATCAATAATTTGCTCATCAGATAAGTTACCTAATGTTACAACACCTAGCGATTGTGTTTGTCCACGAGTAAATAATGCAGAACCGTGTGTTCTTGGAAGCACATCTACTCTTGAAGCTAATGGTCTAATTTCTGTTAATGCACGTCCATCTGGTCTAACTTTATCTTCAGTAATTTCACGACGAACTTCATCTTTTACAATTTTATCTAATGATAATTTTGCTTCTTTAACTATATCAAGCTCATCTTCAGCTGTAGCACGTTCTTCAAAAATTTCAAGAACTTTTTCTTTTACTGCCGAAATAGCTTCATCTCGCTCTTGTTTATCCTTAATAGCAATTGCTTCTTTCATTTGAGATAATGCCATTGAAAGAACTTCATTATAGATAGTTTCATCAATCACTTTTAACTCAACTGCCATTTTTTCTTGACCAATTTCATCAACAATTTGTTGTTGGAATGCAATTAGTCGTTTGATTTCCTCATGACCAAACATAATGGCTTTTAACATAATTTCCTCAGAAACTTCTTTTGCACCTGCTTCTACCATGTTAATCGCATCAATCGTTCCAGCTACTTTTAGGTCAACTGTAGAACGTTCCATTTGTTCAACTGTTGGATTAATTACATATTCTCCATCAACATATCCAACTGTAACTCCGGCAATCGGTCCTTTAAATGGGATATTTGATACAGATAATGATAATGAACTTCCTAACATTGCTGCCATTACAGGATCACAATCATACTCAACTGATAATACAGTTGAAATAACTTGTACTTCATTTCTAAAACCATCTTCAAATAATGGTCTAATCGGTCTATCAATAAGACGTGCTGCTAATGTTGCTTCAGTCCCAGGACGACCTTCACGACGTAGGAAACCTCCTGGAATTTTCCCTACTGCATACATTTTTTCTTCATAGTTAACTGTTAATGGGAAGAAATCTACATCTTTTGCTTCTTTAGAAGCAACTGCTGTTGTTAATACAACAGTATCTCCATATTTTACTACTACCGCTGCATTAGCTTGACGAGCCATCTCGCCTAACTCAACTGTTAGTGTTTTTCCAGCCCATTGTGTTGTATAAACTTTTTTATCTTGAAACATGTTTATTTCCTTTCAATATTTTTTCTTAAACTTTATATAAATCGACTACTTTATTATATCACGAATACTATCATTTACAAAGAAAAAAACGAAAACATAGTAGAAATACAGTTGACTTCTCTATATTTTCGTTTATCTTTTTTTAAACTAATTGTATCTGATATAGTTTATATAAAACTAAAATTATTAAAAGCATTATAACAAATAATATAATATATATTTTTTGTTTATTAGACATAGCTACATGCTTCCTTGAATTTCTTTTTCTAGTATGTTTCTAGTATGTTCACATACACGAGTAAAGTGTTGGATTAAGTCCATATAAACTACACCTGCTGGAATCTCACAATCTCCGTCTTTCATACGTTGAGTATGTTTTTTACGCGCAGCTTTTTCTAAAGCATAAATATTTTCACATGCTGCTAACGCCGCACCAGCAACAGCTATATTGTTTTCTTCTAACGATTTAATAGTTTTTAAAATTATATCATTACAAAGCTCATACATTTCTTGTACTTCTGCTTTTGCACCATCAGAGAATTTTAATTTTTTTCTAATTTGATAATCTACTGATAGTACGATATCTCTAGCATGGTCTCCGATTCTTTCTATATCACGAGTTCCATCTAATAATGTTGAAGCTATTAACCCTTCTTTAGGGCTAAGTTTTTCCCTAAATAATAGAGTCAAGTAGTCTGTCATTTGTTCATCAAAGGTGTTTATTGCATCTTCGTAAGTCTCACCTTTTTCACGAAGTTGTTCATCACGATTCATAAAGTATTCTACTGAGTTACGTAAACTTTTCTTAGATAAGATTAACATTTCTACGAATTCTTTTTGCACTTGACCTAAGGCAACTGCAGGCGCACTTGCAATAAGTGATTTATCAAGATACTGTGTACTGTACTTGATTTGTTCGTCTTCTCCTGGAATAATCTTAGTTACAATAATAACCAAGACACTAATGAATGGAAATTGTAATATAGTATTTAAAACATTAAATGTACCATGTGCTGATGCAATAGTCATTTTCGGTTCTAAACCTAATGTTATTTCTAAATATTGAATAAATGCTTCATAAGGAACTATTGCTATTAAACATATTATAGTACCAATAACGTTAAATAACACGTGAGAAGCCGCAACACGTTTTGCCGCAATATTACTACCTATCATAGCTAGCACAGCAGTTGTAATAGCTGTTCCGATGTTATCTCCAAATATAACTGGTAATGCTCCGTGTAGGTTTAGGGCAGCATCAGCATATAAGTTTTGTAATATAGCGATAGTCGCTGCTGATGATTGAATTAAAACAGTTAAAAATGTACCTACTCCTACCCCAACTACCGCACTATCATTTATGTGCGTTAAAATATTTTGAAACCACGGCATATCTCTCATCGGCCCCATAGCTGTTGACATCATTTTAAGAGCATAGAAAATACCCCCAAAACCAAATATAACACGACCTATATTATTTACCAATTTAGCACGAGTAAAGAATAAAAACGCTGCTCCTAAAAATATTAAAGGAAGTGAATATTTAGAAATGTTAAAACCAATAATAAACGATGTTAATGTTGTTCCGATATTGGACCCCATAACAATAGCGATTGCTTGTTTCGTTTTTAATAAACCAGCCCCTACTAAACTAACTGTTATTACAATTGTTCCTGTGCTTGACTGAATAAGTATCGTAACTATAATCCCAGCCAAAACAGCCATAAGAGGTTTCGCTGTATATTTGTCTAAAACATATCGCATTTTTTCTCCAGCTATTAATTGAAGTCCGTCACCCATGTATTTGATACTGAATAGGAATAATCCCAGACCTCCTAAAAATGAAAATAAAATTTCTTGCAAAAGCGCTGACACTTTTTTGTCCTCCTAGTATATGTTATGTGTATCATTAAACACACAAGTAAATTTTACCATATAAATTTTAAAAGTACAACAAAAATCTGAAACTAGAAATATTAAAATATTATTACAAATGTTTACATTAATTACTTAATATCAAAGCCTTATAACTATAATATTTTCTCAAAAATAAAAAAGGTATTTACATATAATGTAAACACCTCTTTTTATTATGCTTATTAAGCTTGTGGATAAACAGAAACTTTTTTACGGCTACGTCCGTATCTTTCGAAACGTACAACTCCGTCAACTAGTGAAAATAGTGTATCATCTCCACCTTTTCCTACGTTAGTTCCTGGCCAAATTTTTGTTCCACGTTGTCTGTATAAGATAGAACCTGCAGTTACGTACTGACCATCAGCTCTTTTAGCACCTAAACGTTTTGATTCAGAGTCACGTCCGTTTTTAGTAGAACCTACCCCTTTTTTAGATGCGAAGAATTGTAAATTTAATTGTAACATCATGTCTATTTCACCTCTCTTACTTCAATAGTTATATAATCTGAATAATTTTCTTCAATTGTTTTTAATGCAACTAACATTGCATTTAGTAGAAGTTGCTCTTTATCTGTAGATTTTAACGATCTATATGTTATATGTCCAGTCACATCTTCGTTAGCCGAAATGTCAAACTCTACATCTTCATCTAGTTCATCTACTGCATTTATTAAACCGAATACAACAGCAGAAACACCTGCACAAACTATATCAGAACCATGCTCTGCATAATCAGCATGCCCATCAACTGTTACTTGTTTAATAAATTCAACTTCTTTTACGATTTCCACCTTAATCATGATTAAGCGTTAATTTTTTCAACTACTAATTTAGTGAAAGGTTGACGATGACCTAATTTACGGTGATTGTTCTTTTTAGGTTTGTATTTAAATACTGTGATTTTTTTACCTTTACCTTGAGCAACTACTTTAGCTGTTACTGTCGCACCAGCTACTAAAGGAGCACCAACTTTTGTAGTTTCTCCACCTACTAATACTACTTCGTCAAAAGTAACTGTAGAATCTACTTCAGCTGCTAACTTCTCAACTAAGATTGTTTGTCCTTCTTCAACACGTAGTTGTTTCCCACCTGTTTTAATTACTGCGTACATATCTGCACCTCCTTAAATATTTTTTACTAAGACTCGCCATACAAGGTGGATTTCTCTCTTATTTACCTTATACGTGCGGTTGTAGTAGCTATTTAGGAGCTACACAACAATACAATTCTAACATATATATACCCCAACGTCAACTATATTGATAACTTTTCTTACTTTTTTTTCAAAAAAATTAGATCAGTGAACTTAAATACTGATATTCACTGATCTAATCTATTATTTACGTTTTTTCTTATTAGAAACTAATGTAACTTTTTCTGGATCAAATGCTTGTTTCTTTTGTTTTTCTGGTTTATACGGTGGATATAAAGCATGTCCTAAGTAAGTTTGGAATATCATGAATAATCCCCCTACGATATAGTACACAGCTACCGCTCCAGCTACCCAGAATGAAAATACTGTAATCATTATCGGTGATAGCCATTGCATCATGCTTTGCATTTGTTCTTGACCTGGTTGACTTGGTGTTGGCATTAAACTCATCTGTAATTTTGTTTGAATAGCATACACAACAAATGCGATTAATGGTAATGTATATGAACGAGTACCAAGACTGAATACTCCAAGGAATGTAGAATCAATAATTCCTGCTGAATATAGCGGGTTAGTCAGCGTATAGAAAATCGCCATTAAGAACGGCGCTGGTATAAGAACTGGTAAGCATCCACCAAGACTTAATGGCATCGCACCATATTTTTTCATAATAGCCATTTGTTCTCTTTGTAATTCCATAAGTTCGCTACGCGCTTGCATTTTTTCTTCATTAGATATAGCTCTTGCTTCTTTTTCTTTGGCAGCTTGTTGTTTCTTTTGAACTACGTCTAACTCTGGACGAGCTAATTCTTGTCCTTTTCTTGATTTATTTTGTATTTTATAATTATTTAACATAAACGGAAGTACTAATAATCTGATAATCAACGTAATAATTACAATTGACCATCCCCAACTTCCTGTATACTCATAAATTTTTGCTAAGAATATATCCATCGGTTTTACGAATGTTTCATAAAACGTTCCAGATCTGTCATACGCTGAACAACCTGACAATGTTACCATCCCAAGCAAACCTAATAAAATTGCTGATAGTTTTTTCAATTTCATTCTCCTTATATTTTATTTCTACTTTGTAGTTTTAATATTTTTTACTAATATTATACACCTAGTAAATTATATCAGATAAAAAAGAGGTAGTCAAACTATTGTCGACTAACCCTTTAAATTTTTATTTATTTTTTATCTTCTTTCGGTAAGAATGCATTTAATAACACACCGCTGATTGCTGCAAGAGCCATTGCTGGAAGTTCGAAGTTAATGCTTTCGAATTTCAACATTGCTCCACCTACACCTAAAACGATGATTACTGATGAAATTACTAAGTTTCTGTTGACACTTAAATCTACTTTTTCATCTACTAACATTCTAAGTCCACTTGAAGCGATTATACCGAATAGTAAAATCGATACACCACCCATAACCGGTGATGGAATTGTAGAGATTAGAGCAGAAAACTTACCTACAAAACTTAAGATAAGTGCAAATACCGCTGCTCCTCCTAACACGAATACAGAAAAGATACGAGTAATGGCAAGAACTCCAATGTTTTCACCATATGTTGTGCTTGGTGGACCACCTAAAAGTGATGCAAACATCATCGCTGTTCCGTCAGCTAAAATTGAACGGTGTAATCCTGGATCTTTTAAGAAGTTTCTTCCTACTACTTCAGATAATACCATTTGGTGACCGATATGTTCGTTAATAGTTACTATAGCAATAGGTACCATTGCTAATGCTGCTACATTCCACTCAGGTACATATGTTACAAATGGAATAGTGAACTTCGGTAAGCTAAACCAAGGAGCATCGATAACTGGCTGGAAATCAACTAATCCTGCAATTACAGCAACGATATATCCAAACACAATCCCTAATAGTACTGGTATTTGTTTAGCAAATCCCCTTAAAGCTACACAACAGAAGATTGTTGCTGCTAATGTGATAAGAGCTACTAAGAAGTATTTTAAATCATAAACTTTAGCTCCGTTTACAGTTTTGTACATAGCCATATTTATTGCTGTAGGAGCAATTCCAAGTCCAATAACAATAATAATAGGTCCAACTACTACCGGTGGTAAAAGTTTAAGTAGCCAATTTACACCAAATTTATAAATTAACATTGCTACAACACCATAAACTAAGCTGGCTAAAAATGCACCAAGCATTGCTGTTTCAACACTGTGAGTAGTTGAAAGCACAATAATCGGATTAATGAAGGCAAATGAAGATCCTAAATACGCAGGAATTTTACCTCTAGTTATTAATAAATACGTAAGCGTTCCAATACCTGATGTCGTTAAAGCAGTACTTGCTGGTAATCCTGTTAAAATCGGCACTAACACCGTCGCTCCAAACATTGCGAATAAGTGTTGTAAACTTAACGTTACCCATAGAGCTAAGTTAGGCTTTTCATGAACATCTAGAATTGGTTTTACTCTTGTTTTTTCTGCCATTCTTCTTCTCCTTTTTTTATATTCAAACTTTCATAATTATATCACATGAATAGTCAATTTGAAAGTGTTTTTTTCTATTTTTTTGAATTTTTTCGAAGTTGTTAATTCCCAAAGTAAATTCCAGTTCAAATAAAAAACTGGAATTTAACCTAAAACTATTTTTTAACTGAAACTTAAGTTGAGACTTCAATGTTGTCATTCCCAGTATCCTAAAAAGAGCTAGATAATAAAATACTAATAGATTTCTTTATTATTTACTACAATTTTTCTAAAAGTCCTTTGATTTCAAATGTTAATGATAATTCTTAATTTAAAATTGACCAATAACAACAGCAGCAGCTCTATCTAATGTGATTGGATTCACTGCATCTAATAATTCATTATAGTAAAAACCACCCTCTAAACCTGTTTTATCTGATAATGCGAAAACTTCAATTGTGTATCTATGATCCTTATCAGGTGGTGTTGGTCCAACAAAAATTGAATCAATTTCAGTAAAATCCATCCCCAATAGTGGGCTAGAAAAACTATTTTTCCCCTGTTTAATAGAATTTTTATAGTCTAAACTATAGTTTTCAGGAATAATAACCTTATTATCCACTACCTCTATATCAGTGACAAGCCAATGAATCCATGGGAACGAACAAACTGGAATAGCATCATAGTCTATTAATGTAATAGCTACATACTTTGTTCCTTCTGGCAACTC
This sequence comes from uncultured Gemella sp., assembly GCF_963529685.1. Lineage (GTDB taxonomy): Bacteria > Bacillota > Bacilli > Staphylococcales > Gemellaceae > Gemella. The sequence continues at coordinate 18,910 of NZ_CAUSAI010000001.1, read as the reverse complement.
TGTTATCTCAAACGGAAATGAACGTACTGGATTATTCTTAATAACATTACCAGGTTCTGCTTCTTTCCCAAATCGTTTAGGTAAAATATTTTCATTAAAAGGTAAGTTAATCTTCATTTTCAATCTCCTTTACAAATAAAATTAAATAATATATGAATTATATTATAAATTCAATAAACATGTCAAGGGTAAAGAAAATTCGCCAAAAAGCTAGACAAACTTATTAATTTCTCAAATAATAGAGTAATTCTAAAAAAGCTTTTATAAAGTTGTATTTACATATCAATAAACCACTGCGTCTATGAATTCTCATAAAAATTTTGAATCAAACCCTTTGTTTTCCGCCTAAATATACCATAGTTTTAGGCGATTGTTAAAGATTTAGGCGATTATTTATATTCTTTACTTTGTACTTCTGAGTTACTCCCATCAGTGAAATTTCTCCTTGATGACTAATCAATGACTTCATGCTACATTTTCTCATCCTCATCCTTTTCTTCCCCATCTCGCACTAGCAATCGCAGCCGAGATAAAGCCTACTATATAAGAATGTAGCTATAATAATTTTTATCATAACTTTCCACCTGAATAGTTTTAGTAATTTATAATTCATTCAAATTTCAGTACTTCTTTATTCGTAACGTTTATAACCTTTTACACATAGTATAACAAAAAATAGAATTAAAAAAATTTTCTTTAACAATTCTCTATTTAATAATAATATTTATGCTATAATTAAACTTATAATTTATAAACGTAATCTGGAGGTTTTTATGATTGAAAAAATTATACAAGATGAACTTGAAAAATTTTATCCAGAAATGATTAAACTTCGTCGCTATATGCATATGCATCCTGAAGTTTCATTTAACGAGAAAAATACAGCAAAATTCATTAAAGAATATTTAGAAAAGATTGGAATCACTGATATTAAAACAAATGTCGGCTTAAATGGTGTAGTTGCAAGAATTAAGGGACAAGATTCTTCAAAAACAATTGCTTTTCGAGCAGATTTTGATGCTCTCCCTATAAACGATGCAAAAGATACTCCATATAAATCTACTATCCTCAACGTAATGCATGCTTGTGGGCATGATGGTCACACAACAGCATTGCTTGCAACGTGTAAAGTTCTAATAGATCATCAAGAAGATCTCCCACACGATGTTGTTGCAGTTTTCCAATACGGTGAAGAACAAGCTCCAGGTGGAGCAAAACCTATGATAGATGCTGGTTGTTTACAAGGTGTTGATGCAATATTTGGAGCTCATCTTTGGACACCACTTCCACTTGGAACTATCGGTTATTGCTATAAAGAACTGTGTGCTGCTGCAGATAGATTTGAAGTAAAAATCAACACTAAGGAAAATGCTAATATCATTGCTGCAGAATTTGTTAGTATGACTCAACAAATAGTTTCACGATTTTCTAAACCGAGAGAGACTCTTGTCATCACTTTAGGAAAATTAGAGAGTTCTATTGAAGGAGCAAGTATTACTGGAACAATCAGACACTTCAACAAAGAACTTCATAAAATGGTGCTAACTAAATTTCAAAATCTATGCAAAGCTCTAGAAAATGAATATCCTAGCACTAATATAGAATTTATTTATTACGGAGGTTATCCACCTCTTATAAATCACAAAAAAGGAACAATAGAAATTCAAAAAGCAACTTCTAAGATTCTTCCGGATATTAAACAGTTGGAAATTGAACCACTTATGATTGGAGAAGATTTTGCATATTATGTTGAAGAAGTTCCCGGAGCATTTTTCTTAATCGGTGCAGGGAATTCTACCTTCGCTAAATATCCACACCACCATCCAAACTTCGATTTTGAAGAAGAAGTAATGAAACAAACAGCTTCAATATTCTTAACACTAGCATTTGATTCTGCCAATGTAATAAAAAATCTTAAGGAGGAACAATAGCTATGAATACATATTTAGTTACTATTTATGGTAAAGGTGGACACGGTGCTGAACCTCATGAAGCCATTGATACAACAGTTATCGCTGGTGAATTTGTAAGAAAAACTACAAAATATAAAAATATAGAAATAATATCCGTCAAAAGTGGTGATGCTTTTAATGTAATCTCTGGTAAGGCAGAAATTAATTTAAAAACAGATAATTTAGAACAGTTAAAAACAATACTATCTTCACTGCTTATATATTACGGTGAGCAGACTAGGTTTGAAATAATAGAAAATTAAAAAGACTGAGGTAATTCGAAACCATAATTTCTATGGAGTCTTCAAATTATCTCAGCCTTTATTTTTTAAAAATTTATTTCTGTAATATTTCCTTCACCCTTTTTTGTAATTCCGGCACTACTTTTTCGATAAACCACGGATTTTTATTATGCCAACGGAAATTTAATGGTGAAGGGTGAACAATTGGAAAATAACGTGGTAAATACTGTTCATAGTTAAACACTGTTGCTGTTAAATTCTCTTTTTTATCATTTCCCAAGTAATAATCTTGTGCGTATTTTCCTACAAGAATAATAAGTTCAAGATTAGGCATGAGTTCCAAAACTTTAGCATGCCATTTAGTTGCAAAGTTCTTTCGTGGTGGTAAATCTCCACTCTTACCTTTCCCAGGATAATAGAAATCCATCGGTACTACACCTATTAAACCAGACTTATAAAATATTTCATCGTCTATTCCCATCCACTCACGAAGTTTAACCCCACTTTTATCATTGAAGAAGATTTTACTCTCTTGAGCTTTAATACCAGGAGCTTGACCTACTATTAATATTTTAGCTGTACTAGGTGTAGAAAATAACGGTTCTATTCCTTCATCCGTGTATTTTTTATTATCACTGTCTTCCATTATTTCTTGTTTCAATTGTTCAAAACTATCCATATTTTTCCTCTAAAATTTATTTTCTAATAAATTCTACTACCGCTTCAACTTACTCATCATTGTCCAAACTTATATTTAGATTTTCATCAATAATAGGTAGCTTAAAAGTAATGGATTTTAGCCATTGCCCACTCGCCTGTTTCTCTTCATAAATTTGAACTATGGAGCAAATCCACCATTCCATTTACCCTCTCTTGCCTTTTGAATACGGCCTTCCATTGTTTGGACACGAATGTTTTCTCTTTCTATTTCAGCCACTGCTGATAAAACAGAAATCATCAATTTACCTGCATCTTTAGATGAATCAATTCCATCTTCAACGCAAATAAGATTTACTCCAAAATCTTGCATTATTTGCAAAGTCGAAAGTACATCAGCAGCATTTCTTGCAAATCTCGATAATTTAAATACAAGAACGAAAGACACTCCAGCCTTTCCGGATTTTATATCTTCCATCATACGAGTAAACTGAACTCTACCTTCTATAGATTTTCCAGACTTACCTGCATCTTCGTATTCACCAACAATCTCATAATCATTATAGAGAGCAAAAGCCTTCATTCTTGATTTTTGTGTCTCTAAAGAATAACCGTCTATCTGTATTTATGTAGATACTCTTGTATAGAGGTATACTTTTATTTTTTCTTTTGACATAGCATTAACCTCAATATCCTTTTTCTATATCTTTATATTTTTACCAATTATGGTTTTGACTTATATATGAAGTATATTATATCACTTTTATTTCTTTTTCTCAATCCATGTCTTTGCCATGTCAAATTTATTTTTATCTTCTATATTTTTTACTGGAGTTGGATTTGGAAGGTTATCTAAATCTAAAACTCCAGCATACTTTGTAATCAGATTGGCTATCAAATCAGCCAATCCATTCCAATCATTATCCACTAATACACCTCCTCCACTCTAAATACTTTTCATGTTCTCTTTCCCGCCAGTAGACTTTGTATATATCCTCACTGACTTTGACTTTTTGTCCATCTACATATAGATAATATTCTTTTTTCATTTTGAAGTCCTCCGTTTCTTTTAGCCGACTGTTTTTCAGGCAAAAAAAGGAGGACTTCTACACTTTGGCATACGAAGTCCTCTAAAACGGAAGAATAAGAATACTCCTTTAGCTACGCTTGCGTATTTCAGCTTGCATCTGAAACAATAACCTACTATAGAGATTATAGAAAAGAGGAATATTTTGTTTCTTTGGTATTTCTAACATTAGATGTTTAGATTCTTCCATATTCGTTTCCTCCATTTTATCAATAATCTAAATAGTCAGTATCTTTATCTTCTTCACACATAATTGATTTTTATTCATTTTTTAAGTTTCTATTCTATCAAATAGTTTGATAATCTCAGAATCCGAAAAATCCTAAGGCATATAGTTTTTTAAACAATATTTTTGTTAGCCTGTTAAAATTCTAATTTCTTAACTCAATTATTTTCTTCTCACTTTCAATAACCAAAAATCCTTTACTTCCACGACTAACAATCAACCCCTGTTTCTCAAGAACTTTTAATGCTTTTTGGACGGTTGCAGGATTACATTCTTCCCTCTCTGCTAAAGTCCTTATGGGAGGCATCTGTTGCCCCGGTACATACTTATCTCTTAAAACAGTTGCTCTTATCACAGATACTATTTGTAAATATGGATACATATTTACTTAGCCTTTTTATTTTTCCTTCCTCGCATAAATTTCCAATAAGCAGAATACGGAATAACCGTAGCAAACAGAAGATAATATTTATTAGCAAATAAATCTGCAACTCCTTTTGCATTGAAATGAACAGGAACTTTCTCTGGGAGAAATATGCAAATAATAAATATTACAACAATCATTAATATCAACACCAAGACATCTTTTAACAGTCCATCTTTCATACCATTTTTCCTCCTTGAACTAAATAAAATTTAACTTGCTAACTTTTATATAAACTTCGCTTGAAATAACAAGTAAAGTAACTGATATTATCTGCAAAACTGGTGTTATCGAAAGATTTAAAAACCAATTAAGAAGAATTGGTGTAATGAGTGCAATTATCCCAATAAGTCCAGACACAATAACAGGCATGCTCTGCTTTACAACCATCATCTCGCTTTCCCATTCATAATTTGGATACTTTTTATTTAGGGAAATTCCTATCACTGTTATAAAGATCGAATAGCATATAGGAACAATTATTAGGTTAATAACTTGAATAAAGTTCATATCAAGTTTTAGCGTAAATGCAAATATGGAAATCATATACCCAATCAAATGAAGTGTAAGGTTTACAGCTATCTTGGAATTTAAGATCATTTTTACCTTAACAGGAGAGCTTTGCAAAATCCAAATGTTTTTTCCTTCTAAAGATATCGCTGAAGCTGCCGGGCAACTGAGCGAGAGCATAGATGCAATAAATAATGGAGCAAAATTTGAGAGATATTCATTTATATTTTCTATCCCTGAAGACTCTCCTATTTGTTCTACAGAATTAAAAAGCAAAAATATACTAAAAACACATAAAAGTATTACACCGAGGCCTGCATTCAAGACCGCCATGTACGAGCTTAAAAAGCGTCCCATTTCTTTTTTATACAAGGCAAGAAATATCGATTTTCTATTATAAGATTTTTTGTTATCAGAATATCTTGATGTTGTTTTAGCAAGAGTATTAAGCAATCCATACTTCATCGCAACAATTTTTACAAATATATAAAAAACTGCTGTTGAAAAAGCAATAAATAATCCCATTCCAATATACATTGGAAAATTTGTGTGTTGCACGAATAACCCGGATATTGGGTACAGTCCTGTAATTTGCTTAGAAAGCATGATCTCAATGCTGTCTTCATTACCTGATTTCATAGCTGACACTGCAATATATCCAATTATGCCTATCATTGCAAATGAAAAGATTAGAGCAATAACATTTTTCCTCTTAAAATAAGATGAAACAGCAACAACAATCATTCCCATACATGCTGCTATGCACATAGGTATCAATGGAACAAAAATCATGGAGATAAAATACAATATAATCTGTAATACATTTAAGCTTCCGTTTAATACCCAAACAATGCCCCCCGGAAGCATAAATATGAATCCTATTAAAAAGTTCAATAAATACATAAACATAAACTTGCTACTTATAATGTCTGAGCTTTTTAAAGGTAGCGATAAAAGCGTTTCTATATCACGACTACCAAATAAAATTCCATTAGAATAAAATATTGTCAAAAATAATATTGAAAAACTTGATACCGCAACCATATAAGCCGGTATCAATTCCTGCTGTCCAACTTGTACCAGTGTTTTGGCTGTCATAATATTATAGACACAGAAAAATATAGCAAGAGTTATTATTCCAAAACTTGCAATAACAACAGAGCTTTGCTTTTTATTTCTCGGCTCTCTAATTTCGTTGATTGGAAAAAAATTTATCAATTGGGCTCTAATTAGTATCCAAATTTTGCTCATTATCTTGTACCTCCATGAAAAAAGTTTCCAAAGTTTTATCACCTTTGACTTCTTCTGTATTTCCGCTTGCAATTAACTTTCCATTTTTTATAATTGCAATTTTATTACATAATTTTTCTGCAACATCCAAAACATGTGTTGAAAAGAAAATAGCTCCTCCATCTGACACGCATTCGTGCATTACTTTCTTTAGTAGAAAAGCTGCTTTTGGATCAAGTCCTACAAAAGGTTCATCTAAAATTAGTAACTTTGGAGAATGAACCAGTGCAGAAATAATCGCTGTTCGTTGCTTCATACCATGTGAATATGAAGATATCATCCCCGAAAGATGCTTAGTCATTTCAAATAAATCACTATATTTTTGAATTCTTTCTCTGCGTATTTCAGTAGAAATTTCAAATAAATCTGCAATAAAATTGATGTACTGAAATCCCGTCATATGTTCATATAAGTCTGGATTATCCGGAATGTATGCCATCATTTTTTTACAAATAACAGGCTCCTCTTTAATGGAATGCCCATCAATCGTTATACTTCCATTCTCAAAATCATGAATCCCAACTACTGCTTTTATTGTTGTAGTTTTTCCGGCTCCATTTGCACCAATGAATCCATAAATATCTCCAGACTGTACTGAAATGGATAGGTTATCAACAACTTTTTTGTCTCCATAAAATTTACTAAAATTATTTATCTCTAACATGCTTTTACCTCCATTGACAATTTGTCAGTTATTCTTTGAAATAATACCGATAGCTTTTTTAGCATTAGCTATCGGAACATTATTATTTTTACAAACATTCTATTCTTTTTCAATTGCTAAAGAGTTTTTTTGCATTTAAGCTTTGTTCAAGCATTATCTTAAATGCGTTTAAATACTCATTGACAGACTCTTTTTTTGAATATATTATACTTATATTATTTGAAACAAAAACATAAGCTGTCATAAGAAATTCCGCTGTCTCAGACGGATATTTTACAAAAAGTGTTTTTTCTGATATTCCTTGGTTTATTATCCTTTCAAAATATATTGTCAGTTTTTCAATAATCTTATGGGATAACTTATCTATCATATATCGATTTTCTTCAAGATCAACTGTTTTTTGTAACGCTGTTCCCTCTGCTGAAATATTTTCCGAAGATATAATTGTGGCATCTATAAAAGCTCTAATTTTTTCAATGGCAGTTTTATCTTCATCATAGACAATAACATGAATATCTTTCAATAATTTATCTGAATATTGTTCCACAAGACAATATAAGATATCTTCTTTATTCTTAAAGTGATAGTACAGCAAGCCTCTTGATATATTTACTTTGTCAACAATATCCTGAGTTGTTGTATTAGTATACCCTTGCTCTATAAATAGTAGCATTGCAGCATCCATAATTTCAGCACGTCGTATTTCCGGTTCTTTCACATCTCGCATTTTATACCTCCTATTTAAAGAATATCACATAACTGACATTTTGTCAATTGCATTTTCTCATTTCTCTTGAGTTTTATTGTAGTGTTACAATTGATGTGAGACAAAATATAAAAAAAGAAGAGTAAATCCTGTATAATGAAATTACGACAAATCAAAAAAGGAATTTACTCTTATGAAAACTATTATAACAGAAGACTTACAAAAAACACAACGATATATACCTCATACTTTAGAAACAAGATTAGCTGCGGTAAAAACATATAGAAATAAAAACTCTATTAACTTTATTTGTAGACGTTACAAAGTTTCTAAAGCATCTTTAATGCGTTAGAATAAAAAATATGATGGAACTAAAGAATCACTTATGGATAAGTCTCACAAACCACATTCTCAACATCCAAATGCTCATACCTCAGAAGAATTAAATCTAATTAAATGAAATCCTAATATTTCTATAATTGAACTATATGCAAAACTAAAATTTAACAAATGATATAATAGACATCCTAGAACTCCATGCCATAATGGTAAAGTTGAAAGAAGTCATAGAAATGATAATGAGCGCTTTTATAAATACTTATCTTTTTATTCTTATGATGACCTTATTAACTAAATGAAGAAATATCTATATCGTTCTAATCGACTTCCTATTCAGACTTTAGGGTGGCTAACTCCTGTTGAGAAAAGGCAAGAGTTACAGAGAAGCTAGTTTCTCTGTAACTCTATCATATCAGGTATTTATTTTTAGCTTTTTTTCTCTCACATCATTTACAAATGTACACTTTTAGTTACTTCAAAATTTAGCAAGTTTAAATTATCAAATTCCTCTGAAAAATTTTCTCTACTTTCTAGTTTATTATTTATTATCTCAATATTTGCTTTAAACTCTTCTAATTTCATAATCTCCTATTTTTCTCACTATTTTCTAACTAATTCAACTACCGCTTCAACTGCCGCTGTTCCTGGGAACATGTCTACTGGTTGAATACGTCTAATTTTATATTTTCTTGTTAGAACTTTTAAATCACGTGCTAATGTAGATGGATTACAGCTCACATAGACAATCTTCTTAGCATCAACCGCTAATAAGTTTTTAGCTAGTGGTCCAAGACCTACGCGAGGTGGGTCTACTATTGCTACATCGAAGTTGATTCCTTTTTTCTTCCAACGTGGTACTATTTTATTAGCATCTCCTGCAACATAAGTACAGTTTTTTAAGTTATTTAATTTAACATTATCATTAGCGTCTTCAATTGCAGCTGGAATAATATCAACACCGTATACTTCTTTACAATTACGGCTGACATACTGTCCAATTGTTCCAACTCCACAGAATGCATCTAAAACGACATCTGTTTCTTTCAGCGCAGCAAACTCAACTACTTTATCATAAAGTTTTTTAGTTGCTGGTGGATTTAATTGGAAGAATGATTTAGCTGAAAGTTCGTACTTAATATCTCCAATTTTTTCAACGATATAATCTGAACCATATAAAGTAACACTTTCTGTTCCCATTACCAGGTGATCTTTATCATTAGTGATATTTAATATTATACTTTTAACGATTCTTTCACGCTTAAGTTCATTAACGACCTTATCCATATTCTTAATCTTATCAGTATTAGCTACGAATGTTACTTGAACATCTCCATTATAGAATGAAGTTCTTGTCGCAATATATTTCACACCATAATTCTTTTTATTTGTAGAAATCTCTACTTTATATTTTCCTAGTAACTTCTTAGCTAAGTTTGTTATTTTATTACCATTCTCATGTAATGCTAAATCTTCATTAATTTCAACTAAATCGTTAGAACCTTCTTTATATAACCCTGCAATAACTCGCCCATTTCTAACAGCTAGTGGAAATTGATTTTTATTACGATACCCTTCTGTTACAGGACTCGCTAATGTTTTTAATACTAACTTATCAGGTTTTGGTAGTCTATAATATTTATCAAAAGCATCTAATAAAATTATACGTTTATACTCAAGTTGCTTTTCATAACTAACGTGAGCTAAGCCATAGGCACCACTTTCTGCATACTCGCGTTTAATTTCTACTCTATGTGGGCTTGGTTCTTTTACTTTAACAAGTTTTCCAATAATATATTTTGGTGTCTCTTCTACTATTTCACAAACAATAACTTCATCAGGTAAAGCACCTTTTACAAAAGTAATTTTCTTTTTATAATATCCTATCCCCTCACCATTAATACCAATTTTTTTAATTGTAAGTAAGACATTTAATTTTTTTATACCATTTTTCTTTTTCATCATATCCTCATTCATGAAGATAAGCTGAGTAAAAGCAAAACACTCCCACTTCAGCTTATCCATTTCTACTATTATTTTATAGTTTTAATTTCGTTATCTAATTCTTCTACTAATGCAATTAATCTATCAATTTGAGTTAAATCAACTTTTTCAGGTTCAATATTTTCTAACTCACTTGCAAAATCTTCAAATTTCGTTTTTAATTCTTCTAAAATATTATTAGGCATAACATTCTCCTTTTTTGTTCTCTATTCCATTATAATATAAATTTATAAAAATTCAACTCATAACACTAAAATATTATAAATTATTTTAAATAACAAATATTACTTTATATTCAACATTGTTCGTTTTTTCTATTTTAGTGTTATTTTAAATTTAATAGTATAAAATTAAATTACTTACCTATAAGCTTTATCAATAGACTTTTTGAAAGTTTTAAGGTACTATTAAGTTAGGAGTGATATATTATGAATTATATAAATTTACAATTATTAAGTATTAATATTTCTAGTATTTTTTACTATATAACTTCTATTTTTAATGATATAAATTTTGATATTGTACTGACTATATTTCTAATAATCAATACATTATTAGCATTCTCTATTGTGTTTATAGAATATCAAACAACAACATCTTCTTGGGCATGGATATTAGTGCTATTTCTAATACCATATCTGGGATTTGTTCTATATCTAATATTCGGAAGACCAATCTACAGAGAAAAAATCTTCCCTTGTTCAGATGAGGAGAAAATTGTATATCAACAAAATTTATTAAAAAGAACTGTACCTTATGCAATAACCAAAAATGAAGAAGTAATATACAAACACAGAAATCTAATAGAATTAAACTTTGAGACTGATAAGTCATTTTTATCAAAAAATAACCGTGTTCAGATTATTACAGATGGAAAAGAAAAATTTAGATTACTTTTTGAAGATATAAAAAACGCGAAGAATTATATTCACATCCAATACTATATTCTAAGGAAAGATGGAATTGGTAAGCAACTTTTTGATCTTTTAGAGCAAAAGCTATTAGAGGGTATCGATGTATATATACTTTATGATGATATCGGTTCAAGAAAACTCAGCATCTCTTCGTTAAGAAAACTTACAAAAAATAATGCAAAGATTAAAAAATTCTTTAAATCACAATTACCCCTTATCAATTTTCGTATGAACTATAGAAACCATAGAAAAATCGTTATAATTGATGGTAATATCGGATATACAGGGGGATTCAACGTTGGTGATGAATACTTAGGTTTAGATAAGAAATTTGGATATTGGAGAGATACTCACCTCCGAATAGAAGGTGAAGCGGTAGGTTCTTTAGAATACCGGTTCATTGATGACTGGAATTCTCAAACTACTAAGAAATCAGATCAGCTAAAATTAACTTCAGACCACGTTGCTACCCATGTGGATAATTATTTGCCAATTCAATTGGTTTCTAGTGGACCAGACAATAAAATACAAAAAATTAAATATGGCTACCTATATATGATCTCAAGAGCAAAAAAATATATTTATATCCAATCACCCTATTTCATCCCCGATGAAAGTGTAATGGATGCTCTTAAAATGGCGATATTATCTGGTATTGATGTTAGAATAATGGTTCCAAATAAACCTGATCATATTTTCGTTTATTGGGCTACCTATTCATTTATAGGAGAACTCGCCGAGTTAGGTGCTAAAACTTATATCTATGAAAATGGATTTATTCATACTAAAATGATTATAATTGATGATGAGGTTGCAAGCTTAGGTAGTGCAAACTTTGACTATAGAAGTTTTAAGCTAAACTTCGAACTTAATGCATTTATGTATGATCATAAAACAACAAAAGAATTTAGAAATTATTTCTTAAATGACATAGAAAAATCTACCTTAATTTCTTTTTCAAGGTATCAACAAAGAAGCTTATTAATTAAAATTAAAGAAGCCTTTGCAAGGTTGATTTCACCGATTCTATAGTTGTTTTATATTGAAAAATATGGTATATTAATACATATGTACATATAGGAGGACAAAATTTAATGAAAAAGTTTAAAAAAGCTATTTTACCTATAGCACTAAGTATTTCTGTTATAGGTTTAGCAGGATGCTCTGCTGGAGGAACTAAATATATTTCTAGTAAAGCAGGAGATGTAACTGAAAAAGACATAGTTGAAAGCATTGGAGCTAGCCAACTTTCAAAAACTGCTACAAGTATGATGATTCAAAAAGTACTTTTAGATAAATATAAAAATAAAATTGATCAAAAAGCTATAGATGAACAACTACAAAAAGCACAAGAACAATATGGTGGAAAAGATAAATTTGAACAACTTTTAAAACAACAAGGATTTACACTTGATAAATATAAAGATGGATTAAAAGTAAAATCAGCTCAGACATTATTAATCAATGATTACGCTGGAACAAATGATGATAAACTAAAAGAAAGCTATGAAAAAAATAAACACCAATATCACCTAGCACACATTTTAGTTAGCGTTAAAAGCGAATCAAATCCAAATGGATTAAGCGATGAAGAAGCTAAGAAGAAAGCTGAGGACGTTCTTAAAAAACTTAAGGATGGTGGAGACTTTGCTACTCTAGCAAAAGAAAACTCTAATGATACTGCAAATGCTTCTAACGGTGGAGACTTAGGTTGGTCATCTAAAGAAGATAATTCATTTGTAAAAGAATTCAAAGATGCAGCATATGCATTATCTAAAGATAAAGTTTCTGACGTAGTTAAAACTTCATTTGGATATCATATTATCAAAGTTATTGATGAAAAAGATTCTTCATTTGATGAAATGAAACCTATTTTAGCAGAAAAAGCTGCAGAAGAGGCTGTTAAAAAAGACTCTACAATTGTAAGTAAAGCTCTTAAAAAATTATTTGAAGAATATAATGTAAAATCAAGCAATAGCGATGTTGAAGCATACATTAAATCTATGTTAGAGGGAACTGCTTCACACTAATTAATAAAAGTGAGCAATTCAAAAATTGATTTCAATGAAATTACAACTTTTGAATTACTCACTTATTTTTTATTAGCTTATATCATCACGCGCACCTAGAATATCGATAGCATTTTTTATACGATCTTTTGTTGGTGGATTAATATCATTTAATTCATAATCAATTCCTAATTCTTTATACTTGAATTTTGCCATGTCATGATATGGTAATACTTCTACACGTTCAACTCCGTGTAATGTATCTATATATTCACGAAGTTTTTGTAGATAATAATCATCATCTGTCCACTTTGGAACAAGTACATGTCTTATCCACATTTTCGCCCCATGTTCACTTAAGAAATTAGTAAACTGAATTATATTTTTATTAGTTCGTTTTGTCAAACGCATATGATGCTCATCATCAATATGTTTAATATCCACTAAGAATAAATCTGTTAGTGAAATTAATTCCAAAACTTTTTTATTCATGCTAGGTGCATTAACATAGAATCCTCCACATGTATCAACGCATGTATTAATATCCAATTCTTTTAGTTTTCTAAAAAGCTCTAAGATAAAATCAATTTGCAGAAGTGATTCTCCACCACTAACTGTAACTCCTCCACCTTCACTAGCTTCAAAGAAATCACGATATTTTACTATCTCTTTTGTTAATTGATCCACTGTCATAACTTTAGCATCAGGATTATGCATCTTCCAAGTATCTGGATTATGGCAGTATTTACATCTTAACATACACCCTTGAAAGAATACTACATATCTTATCCCAGGGCCATCAACATTTCCGAAAGATTCTACTGAGTGAACATTAGCTGTTAATTCTTTTTTCTCTTTTACAGAATTCATTCCTACTTTTTCCATTATATGCGATTTCCTCCTTTTGCCATTCTATAGTTTAATTATATCGTATTCATCGCTACTGTGTAAACACTTTTACATTTATGTTTTTATTTTATTAATCTAAAAAAGTGGAGGCTTATAGCCTCCACCTTCTTTCTAATTATTTACTTAATTACATGAATTGGTGCATTGTACGGCTTAATACGTCACGTTGTTGTTCTGGAGTTAAACTGATTAGACGTACAGCGTATCCTGATACACGAATTGTGAAGTTTGGATAATCTTCTGGAGATTCAATAACTTTAAGTAATGTTTCTTTATTGAATACGTTAGTATTTAAGTGGTAACCACCTTTTCTGAAGTATCCGTCCATCATTGCTGTTAAGTTTTTGATTTGATCTTGTTTAGTTTTACCTAATGAGCTTGGTGTGAATGCAGCAGTTAAACTGATTCCATCACGGCTGTATTCGTATGGTAATTTAGCAACTGAACTTAAGCAAGCTAATGCTCCACTTTGGTCACGTCCGTTCATTGGGTTAGCACCTGGAGAGAATGGTTCTCCTGCACGACGTCCATCTGGAGTGTTACCAGTTTTCTTACCGTATACTACGTTTGAAGTAATAGTTAAGATAGAAGTTGTAGTTTCATCTGCACGGTAAGTTGGGTGTTTTCTAAGTTTAGTCATGAACACTTTAAGTAATTCAACTGCGATTTCGTCTGCACGATCGTCGTTGTTACCAAATGTTGGGAATTCACCTTCAATTTTGTAATCAACTGCTAATCCAGTTTCATCTTCGATTGGAGTAACTTTAGCATATTTAATAGCTGATAAACTGTCTACTGCTACTGAGAATCCAGCAATACCTGTTGCCATGAATCTTCTAACTTTAGTATCGTGTAATGCCATTTCTAAGCTTTCGTAAGAGTATTTATCGTGCATATAGTGGATTACGTTTAATGTATTGATGTATAGTTTACATAACCATTCCATGAATACATCGAATTTAGCCCAAACTTCATCGTAGTTTAATACACCACGTAGAGGTTCAGTTTTAGGTCCAACTTGGATACCTAATTTTTCATCACGTCCACCATTGATTGTGTATAATAAAGCTTTTGCTAAGTTAGCACGAGCTCCGAAGAATTGCATATCTTTACCAGTAGTCATACCACTTACACAACATGCGATAGATTTATCACAAGTTCCTAGGTAATCTGCTAATAATTCATCACTTTCATATTGGATAGCACTGTGGTTGATTGAAGATTCAGAACAGTACTCTTTGAATCCTGTAGGTAATTTAGTTGACCAAAGGATAGTTAAGTTTGGCTCTGGAGAGTTACCCATGTTATCTAATGTGTGGATGAAACGGAAGTCAGTTTTAGTTACTAATGATCTTTCAGCATCTAACATTTCACCAACGATTAATGTAGCCCAGATTGGGTCTCCTGAGAATAATTGGTTGTAGTCTGGAGTACGAGCGAATTTAACGCAACGTAATTTTAATACTAAGTGGTCAATTAATTCTTGAGCTTGAGACTCGTTAATTGTTCCATCTTGTAAATCTCTTTCAATATAAATATCTAAGAAAGTAGCGATGTTACCGATTGACATTGCAGCTCCGTTTTGTTGTTTGATAGCTGCTAAGTAACCGAAGTATAACCATTGAACAGCTTCTTTTGCTGTTGTAGCTGGTTCAGAAATATCGAATCCGTAGATTTTAGCTAATTCTTTTAATTCACCTAAAGCACGAATTTGTTCGTTAACTTCTTCACGGTCACGGATAACGTGTTCAGTCATAACACCGTCTGCTCCGATTTTAGCTAAATCTTCTTTTTTCCAAGCGATAAGTCGGTCAACACCGTATAAAGCTACACGACGGTAGTCCCCGATAATACGTCCACGTCCGTAAGCATCTGGAAGTCCTGTAATAACACCAGATTTTCTTACTAAACGCATTTCTGGTGTATAAGCATCGAATACACCTTGGTTGTGTGTTTTACGGTAGTCAGTGAAAATTTTGATAACTTCTTCATCTACTTCATATCCGTATGCTTTACAGCTGTTAACAGCCATGTTAATTCCACCGAAAGTCATTAAAGCACGTTTAAGTGGTTTATCAGTTTGTAAACCAACAACTTGTTCTAAATCTTTTTCGATGTATCCTGGTCCGTGAGAAAGGATAGTTGAAGGAATACTAGTATCCATATCTAATGTTCCACCAGCTAAACGTTCTTGACGCATTAAATCATTAAATTTTTCTACTAATTTAGTAGTAGCTTCAGTAGGCCCAGCAAGGAAAGATGCATCTCCTCTATACTCTGTATAGTTAGATTTAATAAAATCTACTAAGTCTACTTCTGTTTGCCATTTACCACCAACGAATGCTTTTTTTTCTGCAACTGTTGTCATATTAATGTCACTCCTTAAAATTTTTTATTATTATTGTGATAAATAAATTTATTAATTAAACTATTTGTTACACTCTTAGTGTACCTCAAGCATATTATTAAGACAATATTTTTCTCATTCAAAATGTGTACAATTTGTGTACAAAAGTGCTAATACAGTTTTTAAATAGTCAGATTTCGACCTTAAATTAATAGTCAATTCTCTATTAATTGTGTTGAAAATCCTTTTGTAAAAACTATGAAAACGTTAACTTTTAAGGTTTGTATTTTTAAAGTCTGTTTCAAGGTTTTAAAAAACTGTTATCATACTGTGGCTATGTCACTTATGTTTTAGAAGTGGAATTTTATAAAAAACAGTATTATTTTCTTCAAAATAAGAGAAGTAAACGATATCATCTATCATTTACTTCTCTTTTTTATCAATTATTCGAATATTTTTACCAATTCCGGATACCCTTCTTTTTCTAAATCTTCTTTCTTAATAAATCTTATTGACGCACTATTAATACAGTATCTAAGCCCACCCGACTCAGTAGGACCATCAGGGAAAACATGCCCTAAATGTGCATTCCCCACTCTACTTCTAACCTCTATTCTTTCCACATAATGCGAATTATCTTTGTAGTACCTAGTAACTTCTTTTTCTATTGGTTTAGAAAAACTAGGCCATCCACAACTAGATTTAAACTTATCTTTTGATGAGAACAGTGGTTCACCTGTTGTTATATCCACATAAATTCCTTCTTCAAAACTATCCCAATATTGCCCTGTATATGGTGTTTCTGTGGCACTTTCCATTGTAACAGCGTACTCAAGATCTGATAATTCTTTTTTTAAATCTTCTTTTGATTTTCTTTCAAATTCTTCTGGATTAATTTTAATTTCTTCTTTCATTTTAATTTTCTCCTCTATAATTTAAATATTGTTTTAAATCTTGAATTATAGTACTTCCATCTTTTACCCCTAAATTATAAACATGATTAAGTTTTTCTGTATCTTTTTCAAGCCTTTTTACAGTAATATCTTCACTAGGTCTTATAACAAATACTTTCCCTTGCTTTTCTAACTCAAGTATCCTTTCAACCGTTTCATTATAATCTTTATATCTATTTTCTAACTTTTCAACTAGATGAGGATATTTTTTATAGAACATTTTAAATTGTATACTTGTTGATTTTTTCTTTCTATATGTGATAGGTCTTGTTAGTATAACAATTATTTTGTCGTAATTTTGTTTTTCAAAAAAATCTATCGGTATGCTGTTTGCTATTCCTCCATCAAGATACTTTTTCCCATCTACTTCTATTATTTCTGAAATGAATGGTAATGCAGATGTCGCTCTTAACGTCTCCATTTGCAGATATGGATCATGGATTTTTATAAATTCCGCTTCTCCATTTTCAATATTAGTTACTGTCGCATAAAAACTAGTCTTAGACTCTTTGAACGTTTTATTGTCAAATACATCTAATTGAAAAGGAAGTCTGTAATATGTAAAATCCTTATTAATCAAGTTCCCTGTTTTTATCCAACTTTTTAAACTCATATATCTTTTATCATTTATATAATTAACATTGTAACGAAGTGCTCTTTTAGGTTGCTTAGAAACATAATTCACTCCAAACAGTGTTCCTGCCGAAACACCTACGATATCTGTAACCTCTATATTATTTTCCAAGAACACATCAAGGACACCAGCTGTAAATAGTCCTCTCATTGCTCCACCTTCTAATACTAAACCTACTTTCATTCAATCACACTCCTTTTTAAATTGATACTATTATATCATCTTTTATTCATTAGTTTAAATAAATTTACTTGAGAATCAAGTTATGTTACTATTTAAAACAAATAATAATTAAATATGAGGTACTTATGAATATATTACTAATCGGTGGCAATGGCTTTGTAGGTCAGGCATTAATTAAAGAATTTAAGAAACACAAAGTAAAAGTTAGCTACTTATCTAAAACACAAAATCACTTAATCACTGAAGAAGATGCCACTTGGATACGTGGAGATATTTTTGACCTTAACAATACAATGATTAAAGAAAGCTACGATATCAGCATTCATTTAATCGGAACAATTAAAAATAAATATCTATATTCAAAACTAAATACAAAAAGTGTGGCACAGACAATTAAATTATGTCAAAAACACAACATCAATAAACTCATCTACTTTTCTGCAAACGGTGGCTTCAAACAATATTTTGAAAGCAAGGTTGCTGGAGAAAGATTAGTAAAAGATTCAAAACTAAATTATCTAATAGTACGCCCAGGACTTATATACGGTAAAGGTAGACTTACCTCTTATTTCAATGTACTTCCGATTAAATTCTTCTCAAAATTAGGTATAACATTTTTCAAAAAAGTTTATCCTCTTCCTGTTGAAAAAGTAGCAGAGTCAGTAGTTAAAGCTATTCTCGATAACACTGATTCAACTATTATTGAAATAAAAGATATGAAATAACTATTCAGGATGACTTAAAATCTTTGTTTCTAAATAAAACAAGTTTTTAAGTCTATTTTTTATGACATTTGTCATATTACTTTATGACATTACCTACTAAAAGACACTCTCCTACTTTGATATAATTTAATTATCAAA